>QIHH01000206.1 GCA_003230195.1 Gammaproteobacteria bacterium | reverse complement strand
TACCAATCTTTTTGATCGCCGCTTCCGCTCGCTCAACAAAATCCACTTCACGACCATACTGGTGATTAAAACGTCGTGCCACTTCACGCGTCAGCTCAACATGTGCCACCTGATCTTCACCGACCGGTACCTGCCCCGCTTTGTAGATCAAAATATCGGCACTCTGCAACAGTGGGTAACCCAGAAAACCGTAGGTATCGAGGTCTTTCTCTTTAAGTTTCTCCTGCTGATCTTTATAGGTTGGCACGCGTTCCAGCCAACCCAACGGGGTGATCATCGACAACAGAAGGTGCAATTCAGCATGCTCCGGCACGCGTGATTGAATAAAGAGACTCGCCGCTCCAGGATTTACGCCAGCTGCGAGCCAGTCAACCACCATCTCCCAGATGCTATCGCTGATCGCGACAGTATTGTCGTAATCCGTGGTCAATGCATGCCAGTCTGCGACGAAGAAAAAGCACTCATATTCGTGCTGTAACTTCACCCAGTTTTTCAAAACACCGTGGTAATGGCCAAGATGTAGCCTGCCGGTCGGGCGCATTCCCGAGAGCACACGGTTTTTTTGAGAAGCCGTAGTAATCAATCAGTTATCCTCTTAATTTAAACAAATATATAGTACGATATTGACAATATTCTCTAACAAAAAAACAGGGGGATATTAGCCATTTTTACTGGTGATTGTATCGTGCAAAGGTCTCATTGTATTTTTTACAGGCCAAATAAAATAAATATCTGGCTCTGCAAATAGTTAATCGGTGGCCATAAAATTTTGCCCAATACGCCCATTACCATCAAGCCAAGCAGGATCACAAACCCCCAACGCTCTAGCCGATTAAACTGCCACGAGAGTTTATCCGGCAGGAGCGATGCAACAATCCGTCCACCATCGAGCGGCGGTAACGGCAACAAATTCAACACCATCAAAATCAGATTAATCGTAATTCCCGCGCCACCCATATAAATCAGTGGTAATGCGACCATTTCAGCACTACCCGCAATCGCCAGCACCAGACCAAGCTTCAATACCCCTGCCCACATCAGCGCCATCAGCAGGTTACTCAGTGGCCCCGCCAGCGCCACCAATGCCATATCTCGCTTCGGTTTTCGTAGGTTTTCCCAAGTCACCGGTACCGGCTTTGCCCAGCCAAAGATAAAACCACCCATCACTAGCAACAGTCCGGGAACCAACAGGGTACCAATGGGGTCAATATGTTTAACCGGGTTTAATGTCAACCGCCCCAGCATCTTCGCGGTGCTGTCGCCGAGCTTAAGCGCCACCCAGCCGTGGGCGACCTCATGTACTGTAATCGCCAGTATCACCGGCATCGTCCAGACAGCGATGCGCTGCAGCAAGCTCAATTCTTCCATGGGTCGATTATAGCCTTATTAGAACGATGATTTTAATCATTTAAACGGGTTAATCCTCGATTACTGGGGGATCACTGCAGGATCACCAACGCCTCGACGCACAACCACTGGCATATCCCCTGTCAAATCGATCACGGTGCTGGGTTCATACCCTCCCCAGCCGCCATCAATCAACAAATCGGCCAGCTTACCTAATTGCACCACCATTTCATCAGGATCGGTCAGTGGTTCATCTTCACCTGGCAAGGTCAATGTAACGCTCATCATCGGTTCATCCAGCACACTTAATAACGCCTGAACAATGGGATGCTCCGGCACGCGCATCCCGATACTCTTACGCTTAGGATGTTGTAAACGACGTGGCACCTCACGTGAGGCCTCCAGAATAAAGGTGTAGGGCCCTGGTGTGAGTGATTTCAGGCGACGAAAAACCCGGTTTTCTACTTTTGCATACGTTGCCAGTTCTGAAAGATCACGACAAATCAGGGTGAAATTATGGTGTTCATCTAGGTCACGAATGCGTCGGATGCGATCCATTGCTGACTTATTACCAATCCCACAACCCAACGCATAACAAGAATCTGTGGGGTAGACCACCACCCCGCCGGAGCGAATTATCTCAACTGCCTGATTAATCAGACGCAACTGCGGATTTTCAGGATGAACTCTAAAATATTTCATTAAAACAAAAACATAACAAATTATTATAACAATCAAGATTAATAAAAATTAAATGGAACCTTAAGCCACTGGCCAGTCTTGCCAGATAGGCATACAACCTTCAGGCAACGCATGCACACGCCCTAGCTTTGCCCAGTTGTTATGCGGCGAGTGGAAATCAGAACCAACCGAAGCAAGTAACTCCAGCTCCTGAGCATACTCTGCCATCAAGGTCGCCTCCTCCAAGTTGTGGCTGCTACAGGCAACTTCAATCCCCTCACCGCCCAGCGCCTTGAAGTCCTTCAGAAATTCACGAAACAGCGTTCGGCTCATTTTATAACGCGCCGGATGGGCCACCACAGCCTGGCCACCCGCACCATGTATCCAGCTTAGCGCATCCTCCAACGAGGCCCATTCAGCCCCAACATAGCAACGCTTCCCTTGTTGTAGATATTTTTTAAAAGCCTGCTGAACATCCTTCACCACTCCCTTTTCCACCAAATACATCGCAAAATGTGAGCGGCTTACCACCCCGCTCGCCAATGCACATGCCCCCTCGTAGACATCAGGCATACCGATTTTTTCGAATTTAACCCCAATCTCCGCTGCACGGTGTTCACGTTTGATGCGCAATATCGATAATCCATGCTGCATTTCAGCGTAGTTGGCATCGATGTTAAGGCCGACGATGTGAATTAAACGCTTACGCCAGCTCACCGACACCTCAATACCCGGTATAAAGCGGATACCAGCGACTGCTGAGGCATTGGCGGCTTCTGCATGGCCATCGGTACAATCATGATCGGTCAACGCAAGTACATCCACGCCGTTTTCCGCTGCCAATTGCACCAGCGCTGCTGGGCTTAATACCCCGTCTGAAGCCGTTGAGTGACTATGAAGATCGTAACAAATAGTGGGCAAGGCCTTGTTTCCCATTTTCGCGTGTTATACTCTTAAGACTGAATTTGAACGAGATATTATGACATGTCTGCTCACAACACGCAGACCTAATCATCTAAACAATGACTTAACACTCCAGCTAAAACCACTCAATTCCTATGAAATTTCTTGCTGACTTCTTCCCAGTCTTACTCTTTTTTGCCGCGTACAAGGTTTATGACATCTATGTGGCGACTGCCGTTGCAATTGCCGCCTCCTTTGTACAGGTAACTGTCCACTGGCTCAGACACCGTCGCTTCGAGAATATGCACCTCGTCACCCTCGCCATTATGGTGGTGTTCGGCGGTGCGACACTCTTTTTGCAAGATGAGATGTTCATTAAATGGAAGCCAACCGTAATCAACTGGGTCTTTGCAGCCGTTTTTCTTGGTAGTCATTTTATTGGTGAAAAGACCATCATCCAGCGCATGATGGGACAAGCAATGACATTGCCAGACCAGGTGTGGGTCAAACTCAATATCAGCTGGATCCTCTTTTTCATCGCCATCGGTCTGCTCAATCTTTATGTCGTTTATAACTTTGACACGGACACTTGGGTTAACTTCAAACTCTTTGGGCTGATGGGAATCACTTTCGCCTTTGTTATTTTGCAAATCCCATTTTTAACAAAATATATCACCCCAGATGACGAGCCAAAGCCAGATGATAGTGAAGGGAAACCGTAATGCTATACGCTATTATAGCTGAAGACAGTGCGGACTCGCTTGAAAAAAGGCTTGCCAATCGA
Organism: Gammaproteobacteria bacterium; assembly: GCA_003230195.1. Classification (GTDB taxonomy): domain Bacteria; phylum Pseudomonadota; class Gammaproteobacteria; order SZUA-140; family SZUA-140; genus SZUA-76. Next base: position 8,489 of record QIHH01000206.1, on the reverse strand, counting down.
CCTGCACACATTCAACGCCTTACCGCATTAAAAAATGTGGGCCGCCTAGTGCTGGCGGGGCCACATCCTGCCATTGATAGCGAAGACCCTGGCAGCGCTGGTTTTAGCGGCAGCCTGATTGTTGCAGAATTCGCTTCACTGGAAGAAGCGCAAAGTTGGGCCGACAAGGATCCCTACATCACTGCAGGGGTTTATAACAAGGTGACCGTCAAACCATTTAAAAAAGTACTGCCATAATAACGTGCAATGACTTGAATATTCATCACGATCAGTTGTAGCATCAAACATCCACTCAGGTGAACATCCCCTGTATTAAAATTTATTAGCGCTGCAAAGGAATGAAACATGAAATCATTAAAGCATCTAACCGCCATACTTTTATCCGCATCACTTATTTCTATTCCAACCGTTCAGGCAGGAGATGTAGTCGCGATCATTGATGGAAAATCAATCGATAACGAAACATTCAGTCGCTATGCCATGATGAGAACTCAGCAGGTACAGCACAACGGCGCGCTCACGAATGAACAGCGAAGCATGCTTCTTCAAGAGTATATTAATAGCGAACTGCTTTATAACACCGCGATAAATGAAGGCCTTGACCAGCTGCCGGAGATAAAAGCTGAAATTGAGATGCAGACAAGAACGTTAATCATCAATAGTGCTCTCAAAAAACATATGGATAGTATTTTTACAGAAGCATTACTGACGGAGGCATACAATGAACAGTATGGTAAAAGCAGTAACGAATACCATATCAGACATATTTTGATTGAGCATGAAACAGAAGCCAACAATATAATCGCAGCGCTTAAACGAGGTGAGGATTTTAAAAAATTAGCGGGTATCAGCTCTATCGACCCATCCAGCAGTGATGGTGGTAGCTTGGGATGGATGGGTACTGACCTGATGCCAGCAGAATTCGCCGCCGTTGTAACCACTTTAAAAGCGGGTGAATATGCTAGCACACCAATAAAAAGTAATTTTGGCTGGCACATCATTCAACTAGATGAACAGCGTACTATCGCACCACCGTCGATTGAAGCCGTCGCAAATAAGCTGGCATCCTCAATACAGAACAAAATTATAAAAGAATATGTTGATAGCCTTAGAAGCAGGGCCAAAATAGAAATCAAATAGCATTACCCTTGACCTGAAGCACTAAAGTGATGGCGCGCATAAATAATGGCGCCATCACAACCAGCAGAGTCATCAATGACCAGCTTGACTGGGAGTTGTTGAAGGTTTTCATGCATCAACCCCTTATTGCAAAATCGTTCAGCAAAAATCTGCTTTCTCGAAATGAGCAGTGACTGTATCTTGACTGGAATACCACCCACCAGATAAACAGCTGACAACGGATAATAGTGCAACGCGATATCACCAATCACTGCAGCATAGATATCAATAAAACAATTTAATGTTTGTGCGCACAAAGAATCGTCCCTTGCAATCGCATGCTCACTAATCAGTTGCGCAGGATCACTCGATTGCAGTGCCAGCCCTGTCGAGCGGGCTTCAGGTAAACCGACTTCATCCCGAAAAAACTGGTAAATCGTATAAATACCACGCCCAGACAATAGCAATTCAACGCTGATGTGAGATTGCTGTCGCTGCAACCAGCTCAATAATTTGCACTGCACCTCATTACCGGGTGCGAAAGCCGCATGCCCTGCTTCACTACTCAATACGCGATAGTGGTCACCCAGCCTCATAAGATGCGCCGCCCCTAATCCCGTACCTACCCCTATCACCACGGCATCTGCAACAGCCTGCTGACTACCTCTACCCTGCTTAATGCTAAGCATGGCCGAATCATTTAAAGAAGGAATAGCAAAGCCTGCTGCAACCAGATCATTAATCAAACAGACATGCTTTGTCTGCAGAGCGTTTGACAGTGCTTTTTCAGTAATTTTCCAAGGCAGATTGGTAAGTGATGCAGAACCAGAAATAACAGGTCCGGCAACAGCAAGGCAAACGACATCTAATGGCCACTTAATACCGAGACATGACAAAAATTCCTCCACGACTTCAACGATACAATCATAATCCATACTAGAGAACGTCTTTTCGTATCGAACAGGGGGCTCAGCATCATCCTGTACATAAACAAGCCGCGTATTCGTTCCGCCAACATCACCCGCTAATATTCGCATCTGGCACTCTATTATTTATAAAGTGACTTTGAGGGTGGGCGGCGCTGCTTATAGTGATTAATTAGCCCGTTGGTAGAACTGTCATGTGCATCAATCTTCTCTGCATCGTTCAATTCACTTTCAATGGTTGCAGCAAGCTGCTTACCCAACTCTACCCCCCACTGGTCAAATGAGTTGATATTCCAGATAACTCCTTGCACAAATACTTTATGTTCATACATCGCAATCAGAGAACCCAATGTACGTGGTGTCAATGTATCAAACAGAAAAGTGCTAGTCGGTCGATTACCCGGAAAAACTTTATATGGTAGCAATGCCTTAATAGCTTCTTGATCAAGCCCCTGTTGCTCCAGCTCAGCACGCGCTTCTTCTTCTGTTTTGCCACGCATCAACGCTTCCGTTTGCGCAAACACATTTGACATCAATGCACGGTGATGCCGAGGAATACAGCGAAAGCTAAAAATAGGGGCAAGAACATCGGCGGGAACCAGTTTCGTACCCTGATGCAACAACTGAAAAAAGGCATGCTGACCCGAGATACCAATTTCACCAAACAGTATCGGACCGGTTGTATAATCAATCTTGCAACCTGCACGATCAACATATTTACCGTTACTCTCCATATCAACCTGCTGCAAATAGGCTGCAAAACGGTGCAAATGCTGATCATAAGGCAACACGGCTGTCGACTGAGCATCGAAAAAGTTATTATACCAGACCCCTAACAACGCCATAATGACCGGGATATTTTCTGCTAATGGGGCATTCCTGAAATGTTGGTCAACCTCATAGGCTCCTGCCAGTAACTCGTCAAAGTTATCTGAACCAATTGCAATCACAATCGATAAACCAATCGCTGACCACAATGAATAACGCCCCCCGACCCAGTCACTCATCTTAAAAATATTTTCGTCTGCGATACCAAATTCTCTGGCTAACGTGAGATTAGCGGTGACCGCAGAAAAATGTTTATGAATGCTCTCATCATTACCAATACCATCCACATACCACTGGCGCGCTGTTTCAGCATTCACCATGGTGTCCTGCGTCATAAAACTTTTAGAGGCGATGATAAAAAAAGTTGTTTTAGGATCGAGGTACTCAAGCGTCCCATTAATATGACTTTCATCAAGATTAGAAACAAAGTGAACATTCAGATCATGCAATGAATAAGGGCGCAGCGCTTCATTGACCATCAACGGGCCAAGATTAGAACCACCAATACCGATATTAACCACATCAGTGATCGCCTGGCCTGTCACCCCACGCCACTCTCGGCTACGAATTTTTTCAGCCAGTTTTTTTACCTTAGCACGCTCTTCTTTTATCTCTGGCACAATATCTACGCCATCAAGCATGATCGGTTCAGCACCGTTATCACGTAGTGCGGTATGCAGTGCGGCACGATGCTCTGTGTGATTAATTTTATCACCGCTAAACAGGCGTTCTATCCAGCTGGGAAGATCTGTCTGCTCGGCCAGCGCTAATAATAGTGCCATCGTGCTGTCGGTGACGCGATTTTTAGAATAGTCATAAAGAATATCATTCAAATCTAATGAGAAATTCTCAAATCGACTTTCATCCTGATCAAACAGATCGCGCATGTGCAGGTGCTTATTCTGCCTGTAATGTTGCTCTAGCGCTAGCCACGCCGGTGTTTGTTTTAATTCAGTCATCTTTTTCCAATCCCTGATATCCAGCTATCTAAATATATTGTCTTCGATAATTTTAGCAGACAAAAATAGTATTTTTAATACTGTAGCAATCATACTCGTGCGAGGAGTAATCATTCTATAATAGTAACCATTGACAGCGAATCACACAATATTCATCTCGTTTTTAATCATCCTGATAATTTAGCACTTAAACGTAATATCTACCTGCATACTCAGTAACTCCCTCCTCTTCCTGTTCGCCTTCAGGAGAACAAAGTGATAACCTGACAGTTGACTAACAGCGCCATAATAAAGCGATAGAGCACTAATAATGAATATTCAAAGAATCTCATCAACACCTTTCAACGATCAAAAACCGGGCACCTCCGGGCTACGCAAAAAGGTGTCTGTTTTCCAGACAGTGCATTACTTGGAAAACTTCGTACAAGCGATATTCAATGTTGCCACTGAATTAAAAGGCAACATGCTTATTCTTGGTGGTGATGGGCGCTACTACAACACCAATGCGGTTCAGACGATTCTGAAAATGGCCGTTGCTCACCGCGTGAGCCATATAAAAATTGGCACTAACGGTCTACTCTCAACGCCTGCCGTTTCTCATTTAATACGAAAAAATGGTGCCGCAGGCGGTATTATTCTCTCGGCTAGCCATAACCCTGGCGGCCCACAAGGTGACTTTGGCATCAAGTTTAATAGTGCTAATGGCGGCCCTGCCGAGACAAAATTCACAGACCAAGTCTACACCAATAGCCAGCATATCAACCAATACAGTATCGCTGAGATTGATGACGTTTCATTAACTGCCCCGGGACAATTCCAACGGGGTGATACGCTGATTGAAATTATTGACCCCGTCAGTGACTATGCCGATTTGATGGAACAGATCTTTGATTTTGACAAGATAAAAGCACTATTTGATGCCGGTACACTCAACATCTGCTTTGATGCCATGCATGCCATCACAGGACCCTATGCACACGAGATTTTTCGACGACGTCTGGGTGCTTCAAATGATTCAATCATCAATTCAATCCCACAAGAAGACTTTGGGGGTGGTCACCCAGATCCCAATCTTATTTACGCAAAAGAGCTAGTAGACCGCCTCTCTCAAGGTCAACAGTCCCCCGATCTTGGTGCTGCCTCGGATGGTGATGGTGATCGTTACATGCTGCTAGGGAAAAATTTCTTTGTAAATCCTAGTGATTGCCTTGCAATTATGACCGCAAATGCACACCTGCTCTCAGGCTATAAACAGACACTAAAGGGCGTAGCACGCTCCCTGCCCACCAGCCGCGCGGTTGATAAAGTCGCTGCCAGATTAAATATTGAATGCTATGAAACACCCACGGGCTGGAAATACTTTGGCAACCTGCTTGATGATCAACGCATCACACTCTGTGGAGAAGAGAGCTTCGGCGGCGGCTCTGATCATATCAGAGAGAAAGATGGTATCTGGGCCGTACTGTTCTGGTTAAACCTAGTAACGGTCAAACAACAGTCGGTCGAAGCGATTACCCGCGCACATTGGGCAGAGTTTGGGCGTCACTATTATTCTCGCCATGATTATGAAAGGCTGGAAAGCGACACTGCCGAACAGCTAATGGATGGGTTACGCAAACGCATCAAAACATTAAAGGGCCAAACCCTGAATGGCCATACTGTCAGCGTCAGTGATGATTTCAGCTATATCGACCCTGTCGATCATAGCGTGACCAACCACCAGGGCATTCGGATTATATTTGATGATGAATCGCGTATCGTTTTTCGTCTGTCAGGTACCGGTACAGAAGGTGCGATCTTGCGTGTTTACCTTGAACGTTACGAAGGCAACCCAGATCTTCATGATCTTGAAACACAGACAGCGCTTGCCGATATGATCACCATCGCGGTTGACCTAGCTGAACTAAAAATACGCTGCGGACGTGATCAGCCAGACATTATCACATAGAGACCTTTATACTGCCCATTCAAGGCGAAAAAGTAATCTAGTTCGGTTTTAGCTTCCAAATCTCTTCATTATATTCACCAATGGTTCTATCGGTCGAAAAGTGCCCACTGCATGCCGTGTTATTAACGCTCATTTTCAACCAATGATCGCTATCCCGGTAGGCTGTAGATGCCAGTTCTTGAGCATCGAGATAGCTTCTAAAATCAGCCAATGTCAGCCATGGGTCATGCGGGTTCAATAATGAACCAATCACTGCATCAAAAATATGTGGTTCAACCGCATTAAAGTGACCACACTGCAATAAGTGCATCACACGCTTAAGGTCTTCATCCGCTTCAACCAGCGCGGCAGGTTGATAATGATCTCGCAGTTCATCAACCTCATCTGCACGCAGACCAAACAAAAAGAAATTTTCTTCGCCTACCGCCTCAAGGATTTCAATATTGGCACCATCATATGTACCAATCGTCACAGCACCATTCATCATAAACTTCATATTACCCGTGCCTGAGGCCTCTTTACCGGCAGTCGATATCTGTTCTGACAGATCAGTACCAGGACAGATAACCTCCATCTTTGAGACCCCGTAATTAGGCATAAAAGCGAGTTTCAAACGATCACCTACCTGCGGGTCATTGTTGATCACTTCAGCGACATTATTGATCAGCTTGATGATCGTTTTCGCCATGTAATAACCAGGTGCAGCCTTGCCACCAATCAATACATTACGGTTCGTCCAGCCATCCGTACCACCCCGCTTAATACGGTCATAAAGATGAATCACATGCAGCAAGTTGAGTAACTGACGCTTATATTCATGAATACGTTTAACCTGCACATCAAACATCGCATTAACCTTAAAATCGACACCACACGCCTCTTTTACCAGATCAGCAAGACGCTGTTTATTCGCTCTCTTAACCGCATGCCAATCCTGCGCAAAGGCCTTATCACTGTTATGTGTCTTGAGCTTATCCACTAACGAAAAATCATGTCGCCATTGGTTACCAATTTTTTGATCAATCAACCGGCTCATTGCCGGATTAGCGTGTGCCACCCAACGTCGTGGTGTAACGCCATTTGTCTTGTTATTAAAGCGATTCGGCCATAGCTCATAAAAATCTTTAAATAGCCCTTTAACCAGCAGATGTGAATGCAGTGCAGCAACACCATTAACAGAAAAACTACCTACGATTGCAAGGTATGCCATACGCACCTGCTTAACGTCGCCTTCTTCAATGATCGACATACGAATCTGGCGTGCAGTATCCCCCGGCCATTGTCTCGCAACCAGCTTAAGAAAACGCGCATTGATCTCATAGATAATCTGCAATAAACGAGGCAACAGGCTTTCAAAGAGATGAACGGGCCACTTTTCTAAAGCTTCCGGCAACAACGTATGGTTGGTGTAAGCCATCGTTTGAGTGGTGATCTTCCACGCCTCATCCCATTGCATCTCTTTTTCATCCATCAGTAGGCGCATCAACTCAGCCACGGCAATGGTGGGATGAGTATCATTCATTTGAAAGACATTCTGCTCAGCAAACTTGCTATAGTGATAACCCTCGTTGATTTCCCACTGGCGCAGCACATCCTGAAGACTTGATGAGGCAAGAAAATATTGTTGTTTCAGACGCAGTGCTTTACCACTTTCGCTGGCATCGTTGGGGTACAATACCATCGTAATATGTTCAGCATCATTCTTCGCTTCAACCGCCTCAGAATAGCTACCGGCATTAAATTCTTCCAGGCTAAAGGCGCTCGTCGCACTGGCTGACCATAACCGCAGCGTATTAACAGTGCTGTTTTTATAACCGGAAACAGGTACATCATATGGAATCGCTAGTACATCATTGGTATCAACCCACACACAACGTTTGCTACCATCTTTATCCGTCATATATTCAACACGCCCACCAAATTTAATCTGTTGGGTAAATTCAGGACGCTCTATCTCCCATGGGTTTCCATCACGCAGCCAATGATCTGGCTTTTCAATTTGATAGCCATTATCAATCTCCTGGCGAAACATCCCGTACTCATAACGGATACCATAGCCGACCACTGGCAGCTTTAATGTGGCGCAGCTATCCATGAAACAGGCAGCCAGACGACCCAAACCACCATTACCAAGACCAGCATCAATCTCTGCACTAGTAATCTCTTCCATCTCCAAGGCAAATTTGTTCATCGCCTTCTCAGACTCACTTTCCAGACCCAGATTAAGGATATGATTACCGAGCGATCGTCCCATCAGAAACTCCAACGACATGTAATAGGCCTTTTTACGCCCAGCTGTTTCATGTTGACGTAGGGTCTCCTGCCACTCCACCATCACACGATCACGAATGGTAAAAGAGATCGCTTCATAGAGATAATACGGCATACAACCCAGCGAACGACCAAGGTGGTTGGCAAGATAGCGCTGGAAGTCTAGGGCTAATGCTTCACTATCAGATGCGGGTTTAACCAGCGACGGAATGTTAGCGCCACAATGTTCTTTTTTAAGCGGCTCTGTTTTCTTTACCCGATCTGCTTTCTTTACCTTAGCCATACCTTACCTTTGATTCGATCCTATATAGCACTTTATGCTGTCAACCAACTCGGACTTAACCTGAGACCACTCAAAACGCCACCGCCAATTATCACCGACTGTCCCAGGTACATTCATTCTTGCTTCTGAACCTAGCATCAAGAGATCCTGCATCG
>QIHH01000180.1 GCA_003230195.1 Gammaproteobacteria bacterium | reverse complement strand
AAGCTGGTTGTGAATAGACGGCTTTATGTCATAATGATATATGCTCGCCATGCATTTCATAATGTATAGCATGCTATTTTTATTTTTACAATGAGCCTATATTATCATCAATGGTTCCGTTTAGAATGAGTTTTTTAATGCCTCGGCTGAGGAAAGTCGGTGTGTGTTATTTATTTGTCAGCTGGTGGCGGTGTTGAAGAGCAGACCTGTGCGTAGTCTTCATAACCAGGGAATTCCACGCCGTCGCTGCAATAGTGACAGGATGGATTGGCTTTAGCACGCATCTCGATAAACTCACCACTGAGCGCATCGTAATGCAACATACGACCAACCAGTGGTGTGCCAATGCCGAGTAGAATCTTAATCGTCTCAACTGCCTGTAACAGGCCAAAGATCCCCGGCATCACACCCAGTACACCTGCCTCTGCGCAGGATGGTGCGAGTTCTGGTGGTGGTGGCTCTGGGAACATGCAGCGGTAACAGGAGCCGCGCACGCCACCTTGGTAGTTGGGCCAGAAAACGGTAATCTGGCCTTCAAAGCGGTAGACGGCGGCGTGTACATTGGGCTTTTTAAGCTTCACGCAGGCGTCGTTGATCAGGTAACGGGTGGGCAGGTTGTCTGAGCCGTCGACGATTACGTCGTAATCAGAAAAGAGCTTTTCCACGTTGCTGCTATCGATACGGGTCTGGTGCGCGATAATTTTCACATCAGGATTGAGTGCTTCAAGTGCGATGCGAGCCGACTCAACCTTAGGCATGCCGATGCGATCTTCGGTGTGCAGGATCTGGCGTTGCAGGTTGCTGCGGTCCACCACGTCGTCATCGATGATGCCGAGTGTACCGACACCTGCTGCAGCTAGATAATAGGCGCTGGGTGAGCCGAGACCACCGGCACCGATCAGCAGCACCTTGCTGTCGAGCAGTTTGAGCTGACCTTTGTCGCCAATATCGGGGATTGAGAGGTGGCGGGCATAACGCTCACGTGCAGTGGCGTCTAGCATGCGTGGGGTTTCAAATGGCTGGGCCTCTGTTTTCCAGCGGCTAAAGCCCCCAGAAACCGAACGTACATCGCTGTAGCCCATGCGTTGCAGGCCATCGGCAGCGAAGAGTGAACGTGTTCCGCTTGCACACATAATGAGCAGGGTTTGGTCGGTGTCTGGGATCTGATCTTCGATTTTGAGCTCAAGGAAGCTGCGCCCTAGCCGTAGTGCGCCAATTGGGCTACCCTGTGCGACTTCTTCGTTGTCACGTACGTCGATCAAGGTGGCGCCATTTTGTTGTAGTCCGTACGCTTCGGTCGGCGAAAGCTCGGTAATGGTGTCACGCAGTTCCTGTACTCGGCGGTCTTTGGCCTTCATCTTTTTCCTCCGGTTCGCGAGTTAGCGATTGTCTGCTAACGAACAGCATAGCCTCTGTTGGTTGTTCACGGTTTTGTTGTGTCACGTATTTTAAAGTGGGTTAACGAGTGAATGCTTGTCGGCATGCTAATTAAAGCCTACTTAGTATACAAACCTTTAGGAGAGAAAGCATTGCTGATCCTAAGGGCGTAAATACATTACCTACTGGATATTGATTGAGCAGCTGAATTGGGCGGATGGTGATATGTGTCTAGGGGTTAATAGCAGCATGCAGGAAGGTGCTACGTGCGATGAAAGCAGTTTTTAATGCGATTTTTTTATTGCTGGCATTCTATTTTTTATCGATAGTATTCCACTTGGGCTAAGATTAGGGCTATTCAACATGCCCAAGTGATTTCAATTTGGCTTCGATGAGGCTAACTTTCTTGCCGATCTCTTCAGCGATATTGGCCATCTCCTGCCGTTGGTAGATGTTTTCGATATTGACTTGGATGTGGCGAGCTAATTTTTTGACAGTTTCAATGTCGCCCTGGGTAAACGCAGATTCGGTATTGAGCTTATTAAGCACCTGAATGGCACCCGCTACCTGCTGTGTTTTTACCCCTAATACGGGTACACAGATGGTACTTTTAGACGTAAAGCCGGTTTTGAAGGCGATTGTGTCGTGTGCACCCATTTGGTTCGCGAGATTATTTTCCATGATAATCTCACCGCTGGCGATTACTTTGCCAACTACGGAGCTATCTTTGGGCACAGAGATCTCTTTTTCCTGAAGCCCCGTGCCACATTGGATCCAGACGTTATTATTGTCAGGATTGTTGATGAAAATACTGCAGCGCTCAGCGCTGAGTGCTTTGGGGAGTAATTCGACCATGAATTCAAGAAATTCACGATTGCCTGTTTTACGCCAGGCAGTTTCAATCTGCTGCTGCTTTTCTTTGAGTTCATGTAATTTTTTGGTTAATATTTGGATTTTCATCGTTTTAGACCCTTATTTCGCTCGTAGAATGGCTTACATAGGATGAAAGCAGCCTCATCTCGAATGGGTTCACCGCACCATTATTTACTATTTATATAATTGATGTATCGTTTACATTGAGACTGGCTTTAGTGATGATTCGTGAACGGGTGTCAGAATGGAGTAGTTGGCCTGAACATGTTCGGCAGCAATATGTCCTAAATCAGTGAAATAGCCACCATCAGCTTGAGTGACGAGTCTTTTATTGAATAAGCGTGTGGTGGCATTGATGGTAGCGGCACTCGCTGAACGGTGGATTTTACTCCCTTCCTGAGTTGTTTCTAGATTGAATTGCAGTAGGTATGTAAGTTCGTCGAGCAGGTCATTGGTATATGTCATTATCATTACTCCCCCAATTATTATGTCTGCGAAATGCCTTTCAATAATCTCAATATAATTCGTTGACGATTGCCAGTCACCCTCTGAATATGATGTTTAGGGCTTTTGACAGAGGTTGGTTTACAGGTGTTGCTGTATAAATTGCGTTATATGGTGCATGATGTCTGGTATCGAGCTGGCTGAACTTCGAGAAATTAGATGTATGTTTGCCGAACTAGATAGGTTGTTTGGTAGAATGATGGGTGTTTTTGTACCTGTTGTGATTTTAAAGAGGGTTGACAGTGGTGTATAGAGTGACATTGCTTTATCAATGATATTTTGGCATTGAGCTGATTTACGCATATAGGGGGGTGGCGGGCTTATTGGTAACGCAAGGTGCCAGATTGCCAGCTGTACGTGTTTAAAACTGAGTAGTGATGGTAGTTTCTGCAACTTAATGAAAAAATTACGCCAAAACCTGACAGCATTTCTGCCGGCATACTTTCCTATTGCCTATAAGCTGGCATTAGTATTTACGTTATTGATTAGTTGTGGGATGGGTTTGCTGGGGCTGTTCATTGTCCACAACCAGAGTAATATTCTTGAGCAACAGGTGAGTGAGTCGGGAAATACAGTTTTAAGGTTGATGGCTGAATTTTCACGCGAACCCCTCTTGGCCAATGACCACCTTAATCTTGAGATTGTGGTTAACAGTCTTGCAGGTGAAGAAGGGATCCTTGGTGCGGCGCTTTACAATGAAAACAAAGAGCTCGTGGTGAAAAAGGGTGCGGTGCCGGATGATCTGCGTATTGCAGCGGCCTTGGGGCAGGTGGTTAAACTGGAGTGGCAGGGGAATATCATTGGTCTTGGTCAGCTTGATATGGTGTCATTTTTTAAACCCGTCTTTTTCAGGGATGTGACGGCAGGGTATGTACTCATCACTTTTGATCAGCGCTTAAGAATGCTTGCGCATCAAGAAACTGTTCGAGCGGTTGTGGGCGCGACACTATTATTAGTGATACTGGGTTTTATCGCGTCTTTTATATTGGGCAAGCGCTTAACCCGTCCTATTCATCAGCTGATTAATGCGGGCCGAGCGATTTCAGCCGGTGATTATCATGTTCGCCTTAATGATCAGCGTAAAGATGAGCTGGGTTCGCTGATGCAATCGATGAATGAAATGACGGAAGGACTGCTGCGTAAAGAGCAAGTGGAACAGACATTTTCACGTTATGTTTCGCCACAGGTTGCTAAGGCAGTGTTGTCTAATATGAACCAAGTGAAGCTGGGCGGACAGCATGTTGAAGCAAGTGTGTTGTTTGCTGATATCGTTGGTTTTACCCGGCTTTCGGAAGAGCTACATCCAGAGCAGGTGAACAGCCTTTTGAATGAATACTTTAGTATTATTGCGCAGGCAGCGCATTGCTATGGCGGGCATATTGATAAATACATGGGCGATTGTGCGATGCTTGTATTTGGTGTGCCGGAGCATGATGCTGCACATAGTTTTCATGCGGCGGCATGTGCAATTACGATTCAAAAATTAATCAAAATAGTTAACCTCCAGAGGGAAAATCAGAACCTGACGCAAGTCCGCTTTAGAATCGGTATTAATAGTGGCATGATGCTAGCAGGTAATATGGGCGCTGCTGAACGCATGGACTATACGGTGGTCGGTGATGCGGTTAATACTGCATCGCGTCTTGCTTCGGCGGCAGATGCAGGTGAAATTTTAATTAGTGATGAACTTAATGTTTCGCTGCAATCTCAGGGTATCGTTAGCACTCGCTTTAAAAAGTTTTCACTAAAAGGAAAAAAAGAAGCGGTGGTGACTTATCATGTGACCGGTGTTGATGAAAAACATCAAGCAATGATTGATGATGCAATATCGATGGTTGTGAATTCTAGCGACGTATCTGTATCGGCATGAAAAGCACGAAATTAGTCTTTCTTATTTTGTTGGTGATATTTTCACAGGGTTGTGCATATATAAATGCGCGTTCGTCGAATGTACTCGAAAAAGTTAATTTTCTTGTCGAGGAGGACCGATATGAAAAGGCGCAGGCGGTTCTTTCTCATGTGCCTGAGTCGCACACTGACTATTCAAGTGTGAGTGGGTTAATTGCTAGAATTGATAAGCAGGCTATTGTATATGAGCAGCAGATATTGGAGGAGGGCAGAGCGCTTGAGAAGGTTGGAGAGTGGTATCGTGCCAAACAATACTATCAAACTGCCTTGAAGAATATTCCAGACAGTGAAAAAATTAATTCAGCATTTCAGGCATTACACTTTAAACAAGATACTCGGGTCGATGCACTGGAGCTGGACTTGTTGGTGTTGCAAGCGAAATGGTTGAGTAATACGATTAGTATTCAGAAAGAACTGGCATTGATTACCCCGGGTAGTTGGCTAAAGGAGAGTCGCTGGAGAAGAGATAAAGAAAAATCAAAAAAAATTGCTGAATCACTTGCTGAACGTGGGCGAGTAGCATTGGAGCAGGATGATTTTTTCAATGCGGAAAAATTACTTAGTCTTGCCTCACAGCTTAATCCCTCGCCAATGATTGTGGAGAGTCAGCTGCTATTGGCTAAGCAACAGCAAGAAATCAAGAACGAAAAGTTACAGTCCCAGGCGGAAAATGAGCGTAGACAGCAACAAGTTGTTATCGAAAGTAGACGGAAGATGCGAGAAATTCTCAATGTATCTTTGCTTGAGGCTATCGATAATCATGATCTGACTAAGGCATTAGATTATGTTGTTAGGTTAAAATTGTTAGGTAATTTGAATGAGAGTGAGATAGCGCTTTCTCATGAGTTGAACTTGCTGCTAGATAAACAGGTGAAAGAAAGTATTGCCCTAGGTGTTGAGCATTATGGGCTGGGGCTGTATATGAAGGCAATTGGAGCTTGGGAAAATGCACTAGCGCTGGCTCCCGATAACGAGCAGGCGTTAGAGCATATTGGTCGGGCTGAGCGTATACTTGAAAAGCTTCAGCGGTTGCGTGACTCTAAAAAAGAGGTATCTAAGCAGTAGTGGCCATCAGTCTGCAGTAATGTTATTCGGCTAATGTGTCCATTAAGTCAATCATGAATTCAGCCTCTTCCTGTCCAACTACTATCCAGCGTTCGAAGTTCAGGCTTTTTAATACACCTGCTCCTTTTGGATCATCAACCATTGAAAGTAGTGAAGATTGCATGTCATTTTTTTTGTGTGCTAATTTAGGGCCGACAAGCAGTAGATGGTGAATGACATGAATTTGACTGTGCACAATAGGTCTTAATTGTTTTTTTGTGATGTCAGAGAGTTCATTGTATGTATCTTCGAGAAAGAAACCAATGTCGGCATCGTTTTTTAAAAGATCTTTAGCAATCAGAATATAAGCATCACGTTGTATGGTGATGGTGTTACTTTTATTTAATCCCGCAGGTTCAAGCATGATCATGCACATCATGCGTACGTCTGGGTCATCCGTGCTGGAAATTCTAGTCCCATCAGTGAGTTGTTCAACATTGAGAATTAGGCTTTCATGATTGACAGCGATGATGGCCTCATCCGTTTTGTTATCTGCACGTGCCACGGGAATAAAACCTTTGTCTCTTACCAGTGCTGTTGCGTCATAAGGATTGGCATAAATTAATTGAACCTGATCATCAGCAATCGCTTTTCGTTGTTCTGTAGCGCTGTTGTAGAGTTCTAGGTGGATTTCTTCATTGATAGCGCGTTGAAGCCATGTATTAAAGATGTACCAGCCAGATATATGGCTTGGATTAAAGTCTGGACTGACTGTGAAATTGTGGGTCATGGTTGATGATCCTGTTATAAAGTTTGATAATGGGTTTCGGCTTCATTAATTTTAGTGCGCGAGGTTCTGCGGCGAACAGATGTAAAGCCTGTAATGTCACCATTTCGAATGTTTGCGATAACGGTGGCGTATACCCAGTAAAAGCCGCCGTCTTTGCGAAGGTTTTTGACGTATCCATGCCATTTATTTCGCTGTTGAACCATTTTCCAAAGATCACCAAATGCAGCGGCAGGCATATCTGGATGTCGAAGAATGCAATGAGGTTGGCCGATTAGCTCATCTTTATGATAAGCGGACATTTCGATAAATGACTGGTTTACATCAGTGATGATGCCGCGGAGGTCTGCGCGAGAAACGATCAGACTACCTTCTGGTAGTTGTGTTTCGATATTGGTGAACAGGACTTTTCGATGAGTACCATCATGGTAACTGAACATATGTTCTTGGTACTCGCCGGAAATGTCGTCAGGCATCATGTCTTTCATGTGAGTTTTCCTGTCGTGGTTGGTTTAAACCAACTTCTCAATGGATTCTGCAGCACGTTTTACATCTAAAAATATTAACCCAAGGCGTGCGCTTGGTTTAGCAAGTACTGATAGTACTGATTCACCACCTGCATGCGTCAGCAGAACATAGCCTTTTTCCCCCTTTATCAGTACTTGTTCAAGCCCGCCGCGTGCGAGTTCTTCCGCGGTTCTATCTCCGAGCGAGAGCATGGCCGCAGCCATTGCACCCACTCTATCTTCATCCATTCCAGCAGGTAACATTGATGCCATCATGAGGCCATCTGTTGATAAGATGGCTGATGCTTCTATTTCGGCTGAGGTACCGTTCAATTCAGATAGAATAGAATTTAAAATATCGGCTCGCATTATATTGACTCCTTGTTTCAAAATTTTTGTTGCATGTATTATTGAATAAATTATGGTTCAGATTATTTATTTGCGTAAAACATCTTGTTAATGGATGATTTGGTGGCATCATCATTTGATCCGTAGCGGGTCGTTAGTAGCCAGATTAAATTAGTAAAACTGGCTTGATTAAATTGAGGTATGCCGCTCATGACTAACGTAAAGCAGTGCTTGCCAATGTGTAGTGGCCAGAATCCTAGTTGGCTATTACCTGCTGCATCAATAAGTCCGATAGCTTGCGTATTAAGTTTGAGATTTTTGGTTAGTAAACTTCCGTGCCGTAGTCTCAGGGCGATGATATCTGCACTGAGCGCTGATAATTCTTCGGCTGCTTCATGAGTGAATCCATGAGCGGCCAGTGTAAAGCCCTGATGATCTGCAAGTAGTGATTTTTCTGTATTGCATAATGTCGCTAGTAGTGGTGGTATTATTTCCTCAAGGGTTCCGCTCGGAGCCGATGATTGTTCATTATCTGGTCTTAGCCAGCCTAATTGCTGAATCTTGTGAAGCAGCGCCAATGATGTTTCTAGGTCGTCATTGTCTAACCAGACGGAAAGCGTTTCTGTGGATATCTTCTGGCTACTTGCCTGTGTCATTAAAGCAAGTAGTAATCTTCTTGAACTCTCTTTCTGGTTGTTTGATATCGCGTAATATGTACCTGCTGGTGATGGCAAAACAAACCTTGTATCGATCAGTTCGTATTGGCTCATTACTTACCCAGCCAAGGATCAAGTGAATAAAGAAGTGTTTTGACTAACGTTTCGATATCATTTTTTTCTCGCGCATCAATTTCTAGTACGGGTGCTGTGATGCCATGTTTATGTAACTGTTGATGATACGCCTCTATTTTTGGTGTCTCGTTGTATTCCATGTGCGTAATCCCGATGACTATTTTGTTATCGCAAATAAAATCGCGAAATGCATTAAGAAAAAAGCTCATGTCTTTGAAGGGAGTTGGCCGCGAGTTGTCAAGTAATAGAATCAGGCCAAGGCCACCATTGGTTAATATGTCCCACATAAAATTGAAACGTTCCTGGCCGGGTGTACCATAGAGATGAATACGTTCAGCTTCCCCTAATTTTAATAGCCCATAATCTAGTGCTACCGTTGTTGTTTGCTTGCGTTTTTTGGTCATGTCCTGTGCATTTTCATCCGTTTTTAAAACGGCAATATCACTAATGGCGCTAATCGCTGTTGTCTTTCCTGCGCCAACAGGACCGGTGAATATTATTTTGTGATTGTTTCCAGGCATGATTGTGGGGTATCTTTATGGGTAGGTTTAGTGTTAACCAGAAAACTTCTCGAGTATTTTGCTAAATAGCGAATGATGTTTGCTTTTTTGTCGAATATTAAACGCTGGTTTTTCCGCTACATTAACGACTGGTGCGGCAAGATTAAGTGCATGGGCGGCAGCGTAAAAAGAAAAAACATGAGAGATCGGTATCCCCAGTACCTTGGAAATCAGGGCTGGTGCACTTGGCTGTTCGGAGAGTAGTGCTGCAATCCTGATATCATTTTCTGACTGCGTCAGGCGTGTTAAATTCGGCCAGTGTTTTAGTTGTATCGAAGTGGATGGGGTCATGTCTTTTGACAGTCTTCCTGCAGATGTCCAGAGCGCTATCTTCCAGATGAATTGATCAATGGAGCATTCGTGATAGGGTTTGTCACTCCGATAGATATCAAAGTGGGATTTGTTTTTGCTGAGAAATTTTAACCTGATTTCAATACAGTAGCGTGGTGTTGTACACAGGGATTCAAGCATTTGATCGCTGATTTCAGATATCACTTTATTATGAATTGGGTCTATAGCGATGTGTAGCCAAACATCGTTTATCTTGATTGAATATTGTGCAGATAGGTTTTTCTTATTTGCCTGTGTAACAGAATTTTGTAGCTCTTCCTGCAGGTAATCTGCTGGAGAGTAGTAGTTGATACTAGCATTACTTTCATCATTCCATTGATCATCAGGTACTAGAGAAGAATCCATAGGTGTCTCTTGAAAACTCTTTCCTGACTGCTGTGGGGAAGGGTGCAATTCCTGTGTGTTGGTATGTGTTCCATTGGTTGCATAAGTTGCCGAGTGCTGGATGGCGGTACTACTAAAGGCATCTTTGATTGCATCGACAAGTATTGTGATGTTGATTGGTTTTTTCACATATGTGCAATTTTCAAGTTGTGGGTTCTTGATCGAAATCACAACCATAGGGCGTTCGGGATAGAGTGTTTTATTTTCGCTCCATAATGTATTCGCGTTGTGGCTATCCATATTACAGATCCCGACATCGGCTGAGGCACTATCGGACAATATGCACTCGCCCTTTGCGACGCTTGAAAAAGCCATTCGCAGCACCTCTTGTGAACGCTTATCAAGTCCAAGTGTGGTAATTCGAATGGGGTTGGTTATTTTCTGTTTATGCACTGAATGAACTCTCTGTACTGCCTTGGTCAAGTGTAATCATTAGTTCTATCCATTTTTCTCGGCCTGCTAATGGACTTGATGACAATTTTTCAAGCATCTGAATGCAGCTGCTTCTATCGTGAGTATGGCGATAGATCTGTAGTAGTTCGTCGCTAATATCATCATTATCAGGTTCGGCTAGTAATGCTGATTCTAGGATTGACTGTGCCTGCGAAATTTGTCCTGAATTAAGCAGGTCGCGCACAATCAATAGTGGTGATTCCTTTTTTTGTGACTGCTCATCACTGGTTTTTCGTATGATTGTTTCTTCTCTGGTTCTTCCAAGGCTTAGTACGGAAAGATGTGATAGTGGTGTGTTGCATGTGATGACCAGTGCAGTTGGAAGTGTGTTTGATAAAAATCCATAATTTTCTGCGGTGATGACAGAGGTCGTTTGCTGTAGTAGCCGCTTGCGTAATGGCAGGCCTTTGTTGCCAAGTACAAGGAAAAGATCTAATAGTGCTGCATACGTATTTTCAGTATCTCCCAGACGGTGGTAAAGCGAAATTCGTTGTGCGTGGCTTGTAAGATCCTGTGGCATTCTGGAAATTTGATGTGATAGGTAACGGGCTATTTTTTTTGCGATGTTGTTGGATGGTGTGTTTATCCAAGCGTTGCTATTGAGAAAGCAGGGTTCGATAAAATCGTTGATTTCACCAGTTACTGATTCTTGTGTTGTTTGAGTTTTATTCACGTTGTTTGACTGTAATAGGCTGTTTAAATTTATATTATTGTTAATGTTTTTGTGATCTATTGCTTTCGTTTTCTTTAAGGTTTATTGGGTTTGTATGTTATTGTTTTTTCGGGTCTTTTGGTGTGGTAATACGGCGGCAATCTGAATGGAATCATTAATTTTTATATTGCTCTTCGCATGAGTATGAGTGGTTGATTGTTGCTGAATTGCTGTTATGTGAGTGAGGTCATGTCAGATTTTTCAGGCTTTATTTGTGCGCAAATCAATTTTTTTATTGGCGATGAACCTTATTGGGGAAGATGGTGATGCAGTGCGTCATATACCGCTACGTAAGAATCGCTTAAGAATTGAGTTGTGTAGTTTGTCGTGTGGCGTGATATCTCAGTTAGCAAAAGATGCTGCCGATATGTCATTTTTAAACGAAATCCTGTGAATGAAAAAACCGACCATGAAGGCCGGCTGATCTTTGTCGCTTGATCGAATCTAATTACTCGATTGAGCCTACGAGGCTGTTACCGGCAATGCTAGGAAGTCTTGGCATGGTCTGGGTTGGGAACTCACCCGTGAGCGATTCCAGGAAGGCAACGATTTCGTTGACTTCAGTGCCACTTAATTTTTTATCAAGTTGGCTTGTGGCCATTACACGTACTGCTTCATCAAGACTGTTAACTGAGCCGTTGTGAAAATAAGGTGCAGTAGTCGCGATGTTGCGCAGTGAGGGGACGCGCCAGGTGTTGATGTCGGCATTGTCCTTGGTCACTTCATAACGACCTTTATCTTTCGCCAAGTCGTACTTGGCGATCAGCGGATTGTTAAACACTGGGAACTTCTGGAAGAAGCCGGTACCGGTGGCAAGTATAGGCCCCGCAAAGTTAACGCCGTTGTGACAGCCAGAGCATCCAATGGTATCGAAACGCTTCATGCCTTTGATCGCTTTGTTAGACATTGCTGTTTTGTCACCTTTCATGTGGCGATCAAATGGGCTGTTAACGGTAATCAGCGTGCGCTCATAGCTGGCAATTGCTTTGGCCATATTGTCGTAAGTGACTGCTCCGAAGATGGCATCAAATTGTGCCTTGTAACCGGGAATGCTTTCGAGCCGATCAACCACTGCCTGTGCATTTGGCATGCCCATCTCGATTGGGTTTAAAGGTGGTCCTTTTGCTTGGTCTTCCAGTGTCGCGGCACGGCCATCCCAGAACTGGGTACTCAGGAATGCAGCATTCCAGACGGTTGGCGCATTACGCCCGCCGCGTTGGCCGTTAACACCAACAGAAGTTGGGCGGTTGTCGGTGCCGCTTGCCATTACGTTGTGGCAAGAGTTGCAAGATACGGTGCCATCAATCGAAAGGCGTGGGTCAAAAAAGAGCTGCTTGCCTAGTGCTATTTTGGCGTTGCTGATTGGATTGTCCATTGGTGTTGGAACACTGTCGGGGATGGCGTCTAACGCCAATACTGGCGCAGATGCCAGCAAAATGATGCCAGCAATAGGGTGTTTCATTGTGATCTCCTTAGTTTGTAGGGATAATGCTGGTTCATATGATAGAGCGTCTTGCTTAATTGCTCTAATGAGTTAATTCATTGTAACTTATTGATATTTTCGATTTATTGGGTCGAAGTTGAAGCACCACCGTTGTCGTGTGAGGTTAGTTTCTAAAGTGGACCCCGGAATCCAGACAGTAGTTTAAGCTGTCCTCCCGGATCTGAGGAACAGATAATGAGTGAGAAGAAGAAACGCAAGGT
>QIHH01000192.1 GCA_003230195.1 Gammaproteobacteria bacterium | reverse complement strand
CCTCGTCATACACATGTCGACTACGCCTACTACCTGCGTGGCCTCGCCAAGTTTAACCAAGATAAAGATAACTTTGACCGCATCTTTAACCTTGATGTCACCGAACGAGAACCTGGTGCCATTCAGACATCATTCTTCTATTTCAAGGAACTGGTCGAACGCTTTCCAGAAAGCCGCTATAGCCCCGATGCACGCCAGCGCATGGTTCACCTGCGCAACCTACTAGCACATGCCGAGCTGCATGTGGCAAACTACTATCTCAGCCGAGAAGCCTTTACCGCCGCCGCTAATCGCGCCAAATATATTATTGAGGCCCTGCCACGCACACCGTCAATTCCGCAAGCGCTCACCATTATGGCTACCGCCTATCAACAACTCGGCCTACAACCACTTGCCGATGATGCGCTGCGCGTACGCCAAATGAATTTTCCAGACTACACCCCGCAAACGGAAATGTAGGTACCAGAAACTCGAAAATAAAAGACATCACAGTATCAATTTAAATACCCTGATAGCGGATCCGTAAAGCCATCGAATTCACAACATCGTCGCTAAGCGTGTCGGCGACTGTAATGGGTATTTGGGTTGATATGCAGATGGGTAGGGACTTAAGGTATAGAGCATTTGCTGCCCAGTGATCACACACTACTGGCAACTTAAATATCAAGCCAACTAGGCTGCTCTCGTTACGACTAGCAGCGGCAACCACAATTTGTGGCATAGTGCAACTCGTTGCTGGTTCACTCCTCAAGAACAACCCGATGGCCATCATAACGACAAAATTGATGGTTCCGAATTCAAAGGGTTCCGTCAAACCGTAGGCCACATCACCGCTAACCCTTTCATTCGTCACCCATGTAATAGACGCTGTATTACCTGTGGTCGTTACTTGCGCATGACGGATAACCGGGACTGTTGTATCCGCAGGTGGCTTTACGGATGAATTTTTTTCAATTCATAATGGTCAATCAGAGCGGTATACGCTGGTGCATTTAAACCTGCATTTCCTGCAAACAGACTAGCCGAGGCAATATTAAGCGTGTGCATAAAAGTCACTGCGGTCTGCCAGTTGCTACCGTCGTAGGAATACTGCTTGATCCATTGACTACCCAAGCGTTCGATACGCATATACAACGGGCCACCTGTTTCAATAATGGTATTAACCATAACCGTTGGCTGCCCAGCAATGAATATTGCAGCGAATATTTTCAAATCACGGCCATCGCTGTAGAAATCAAAACGTACAAAGTTGTGCTCGTCTTGCTCCACCAAGATACCTTGAAGCTGATATCTCTGCCTAGGTATTGAGTCAAACTTCACTTCGGCAGAGAAGTCTTGATTGGGTAACGCATGCGTCACTCGGGCTGAATTATTACCGGATTTCCATACATTATGTTCTATCCCTGCCCCCACTGATATCGCCAGTTGGCCATTAGTGACGCTAACCACCGAGTCACCAACCGGGTCAACAAATGCCCACTGCTCCGCAGCCAGCGAACCCTCATCAAATGCATCCGACAGATCTCCTTCACCCACAGGTTCCCCGAGTATCGGAGGACTGTTA
Organism: Gammaproteobacteria bacterium; assembly: GCA_003230195.1. Lineage (GTDB taxonomy): Bacteria > Pseudomonadota > Gammaproteobacteria > SZUA-140 > SZUA-140 > SZUA-76. Next base: position 10,752 of record QIHH01000192.1, on the reverse strand, counting down.
GTCTGGGTAATAAACGACTTATTTCCCGAGGTAGTAACATTACCATCCACATCCACTACTGAGATTTCGTAATGCACAGCCTGACTGGCTAGCATCCCATCAATCGTCATACGATGCGATGTGCTATACGCTGAATGGCTCAGTGTCGAACCATAATTTGTGTCCACTCCATATCGAATAGTTGCTGTTGTCGGCTCATCAGTCGTCCAATTGATGATGGCACCAACCGTATTAACTTGCTCAACAAGGTTCTCAATAACAGCTCCTTTTAAAGTGTCAACAACACCCACGGGCACAATAGAGACATTTCCAAACTCAACGTCTACATGGTGCGCCACTAACATCAAGGAACCCACTTGCTGCGTCACCGAACCACCGCTTCCTCCTGTCAAATCCCAGCTCGCTGGTTCCGGCTGCCCAACTTTCCACAATTTGAGACGATAAACACTCTGACCATTGTTGGTCTTCACCCGCAACTTCATCATATATGACAAACCAAACTGCAGCTTTTTAGAGAAATTAGTTTGCTGGATGCCTCCCATACTTCCCATAAATTCCAGTCTTTCATTCGTCGTGCTGCGCCATCTATACCATGCCAAAGCACCAATGGGTCGCCAACCAATTTTCGGTTGAGTTCGTTTCACATTGATATCGTTATGCCCTATCCACCGCATCAACACGCCCACACCTGGGCCATTGCTTGGCGAAGCGTAGCCAGCCGGGTCAATGGAATACACGGTGAGCGGAACGGTAATTTCGTAATCTTTCCAGCTGACATCACCAATAGCAAGTAATCGGTCATAACCTACCTTCACTGGACGCACTCCCGTCGGGGTGAGCTTCCAGTGTCCATCAACGATGTGAGCAACACTCTGGATACTTGTGGTATTGGCCCAATCGATCGAATAGGTCATTGGCCATACATTACCATCCGCGTAATTTACAATCACCGTTTGTTCTGCGGTATAGCCTAAATTGTCCACTGCCGTAATAACCAAACGGTTGGCGCCTAGCCGTAAATGACTTCTATCGATCTCAGCATTAAAATCGCCATCATCGGCTAAACGATTATTGTTTGCCCCAATAGTCAATGGCATCGCAGCCCCATTATTAAGCGCATAACTGAGGGAAGCAACGCCGTCGGGGTCAGACACGTTACCGAGTACATTCATCCACCTTTGAGGGATACCGATGAAGCCAAACTCCTGAACTGCCCCATACCAGATATCAATTTGAGGTGGTGTATTGGTTCCACTGACACTCGTCTGAACCTCTATATTCGCTGATAACCCGGTATTTTCACTCGTATCCTGAGCCGAAATCTGGAAGTTATAGCGAGTGTCAGGTGTAAGTCCACTCACCAGCACCTCATGCTGTGTTCCCGAAGAGGTTCCACTAGACACTGTACCTAACTCATATGATAGAGTCTCTCCGTAGCTCACCTGAGATACTGCCAACTCATCCGTCACCCAGGAAATCAGCACTTCGCCTGACTGAATAGTAGTCGTAATATTACTTGTAACCGGCGCTATATTATCCACTGACACATTGATATCTTCTGGGGAAATCGGCGCAGCTGTATTGAAAAAATAGTCAATCAACGCAATATGTCGCGGCGCTGGATTACCCTTATTGCCTGCAAAAACACCGGCTGTCTCTACGGCTAAGTTATGTCTGAAACTGATTGCTTGCGTCCAAGTAACACCATCCTCCGAATACCACTGGGTCCACTGATTTCCAGTTCGAGTTATCCGCAAAAACATTGGGTTTCCTACAGTAACCGTCTTATTTACTTTTACGCTCACTGAACCATCACTAAAAGCCGCTGCAAAAATCTTGGTATTTGTACCATCACTGTAAAAATCGAAACGCAAAAAATGACCTGCATCCTGCTCGACAAGAATCCCTTGCAATTGAAACTGCTCACCTATAGGGGATTCAAATTTAGCCGCCATCTCAAAATCGCTATCTGTCACCACTTGCATTACTCGTGGCGCCATATTTCCAGAAAGCCAGACATCATGCGATGTGTCTGCTGGAACATCAATTTTCAACCGGTATCCATCGACGGATATCACGCTGTCGCCCTGTGGGTCGATTACCGACCAAACGGAAGTGTCGAGAGTAAATGCATTAAAATCATCTGAAGTAAGTGCATGCGCACTTGTTGTGAACCAAGGAAAAAACAACATTAGTGCATAAGCACCAAAGAAACGTTTACAAAAATCAAACATATTACATACCTGCAATTAATAATGGCAAGAGCTTTACACGAGCAATCACTAATCGTCTCGAACAAAACCAAAAAAATAAACAGCAATTTAAATTATAAACATACTGAGATCCTTGCACGAGAACTAGTTTTCGTTCCAGCAAAGCATAAATGGCCAAAAAAAGGGAGTTTACACGCAGTAAATGACTGTTTTAGGATCATTTATAACACAGCTGGAGTGGAAAATAGACTCGTGCAAAGGTCTCATACTAAGTTAGTATTCATATTTAAAACTAAAGAAAACCCTCTACTCATACCACCATTATACAATAAAAATAAAGGTAGGCATTATTTATTACAAATCACCAGCCCCGAAAAAACATGTTAACCCGCCAATAATAAACAATAAAAAAATCAAGAATCATTAAGAGTTCCAATTGGATAATCTATAATACAAACTCAGTTATCGTTGCCGGAATGGGGGCTGCCTAGGTAGGAGACTTTGATGACAACGCGGTGGAGAGAGTGCTCAATACCAATGATGATCTACAACCAATCGCGATATTGAGCACTGGCTATCCGGCGGAACTACTTGAATCGACACCTCACCGCAACCTAGGCGACGAGATTAAACAGTTCCCATAAAAAACCGGGGTAACAACGCTGCCATTACCTCTGTGTTGCTTAGCAATTTAGTCACAATCTAAATTGCGTCGTCATCTTCTTCACCGGTACGAATGCGAATAATACGCTGCACATCGCTAACAAAGATCTTACCGTCACCAATCTTACCGGTGCGCGCCACTTCAGTGATCGCCTCAATGCATTGATCCAGCTGAGACTCAACCACCACCAGTTCAATCTTGATCTTAGGCAGGAAATCAACAACATATTCAGCGCCACGATAGAGTTCAGTATGCCCCTTCTGACGCCCAAAACCCTTCGCTTCAATCACCGTCATGCCACTGATACCGATCTCAGATAATGCTTCACGTACATCATCCAGCTTAAACGGTTTAATGACCGCCTCTATCTTTTTCATTGTATGCTCCTCATTAAACTGACATCGACCAGCCTAATAGATTGTATTCCGTTATCACACTTCATGAAAGCCTGAAGTAATCGGATAACGACGATCACGCCCAAAGGCACGTACGGTAATCTTCACTCCCGGCGGTGCTTGGTGGCGTTTATATTCGTTACGTTTCACCATTGCCACCACCTGATGCACCATCTCACGCTCATAACCGGCCTTGATAATCGCATCCGGCTCCATGTCCTGCTCGACAACCATCTCCAGTACCGGGTCAAGTATTTCATAAGGAGGCAGGCTGTCTTCATCTTTTTGGTCCGGTGCCAGCTCAGCCGAAGGCGGACGATCAATCACACGCTGCGGAATCACCTGTGACACCGTGTTACGATAATTCGAGAGGCGATAGACCAATAACTTCGGCACATCCTTAAGCGGAGCAAAGCCACCCGCCATATCACCATAAAGCGTCGCATAACCGACCGCTATCTCACTCTTATTGCCAGTGGTGAGCACAATCTTACGGCCTTTATTCGAGATCGCCATCAGAATAACGCCACGACAGCGCGCCTGAATATTCTCTTCAGTGGCATCCGGCTTATCGCCAAGAAAGTCATCCTGCAATGCTCTCAGAAACGATTGATACATCGGTTCGATTGCCACCTGATGGCATTGGATGCCCAGCGCCTCACATTCAGTAAAGGAGTCTTCAATGCTCATCTCAGCGGTATAGCGTGATGGCATCGTCACCGCTTCAACATTGGCAGCACCGATTGCATCGACTGCCATTGCCAACGTCAACGCAGAATCGATACCACCCGAAAGGCCAATCACCACACTGTTAAAACCATTCTTATGGATATAATCCCGCACGGCTAAAACGATTGCGTTATAGATCATCGCATCATCACTCAGTAGCGGTGTCACCCAGGCAAACTGCGGCGCCAACGCACCATTCGCTTCAATCTCAAACTCAGCCACCATCAATGACTCCACTAATGCGGGTAGACGTTGTGTCACGACACCTTTAGCATTGATCACAAATGAGCCTCCATCAAAGATCAACTCATCCTGGCCACCTACTAAATTCAGATAGACAATCGGCAACCCGCTCTCCGCCACCCGTTGCGCTAATACCGCTTCACGCTGCTGCTGTTTACCGGCATGGAAAGGTGATGCGTTGATATTAATAATCAGCTGTGCGCCTGCCTGCTTCGCCTGCTCAAGTGCCTGTGGCTGCCAAATATCTTCACAGATAGAGAGGCTCACCTTAACACTGTTGATCTCAATAACCGATGACGAGCTGCCCGCGGTGAAATAACGCTTTTCATCGAACACACTATGATTTGGCAACGATTTTTTAAAGTAAAGATGCTGAACTTCACCGTCGGCAATCACTGCCACAGCGTTGTAACAATCGCCATCGCCATAATGCGGATAGCCGAGCACAATGCTAATGCCGCTCGCGCCAGACTTGATTGCTACCAGCGCGGCATCAATCTGCCCCGCCATCGCAGGGCGCAACAGCAGGTCTTCCGGCGGATAGCCAGTTAAGGTTAATTCAGGGAAAACCACCGCATCGGCTTTGAGTCGATCACGCGCATCCAATGCTTCTTTAATCACCTTCGCACTATTGCCAGCCACATCACCGACTAGCAGATTGATCTGCGCCATTGCAACGCGTAATTTATTTTCCAATATCTTTCTCTGTCACTCGATTTCACGCGATAGGGCTAAGCCACTGCACCATTATTTAACTGGACAGACCTCAAGAATGCGATCACCCATATCTGCTGGCGATTCTGCAATCAAGACGCCTGCATTTTTCAGTGCTTCAATCTTATCACTCGCAGTGCCTTTACCACCGGAGATAATCGCACCAGCATGGCCCATGCGTTTGCCCGCAGGTGCAGTCAGGCCCGCAATATAAGAGACTACCGGCTTGGTCACATTTGATTTGATATATTCCGCCGCTTCTTCTTCGGCCGTGCCGCCGATTTCGCCCACCATCATGATCACTTTGGTTTGATCATCCTGCTCAAACAGCTCCAAGCAATCGATAAAGTTCATGCCGTGAATTGGATCACCACCGATACCCACACAGGTGCTCTGACCAAGGCCATTGCCGGTGGTTTGATGTACCGCTTCATAGGTCAATGTACCAGAACGCGATACCACACCCACCATACCTGATCGGTGAATCGCACCCGGCATAATACCGATTTTGCATGCGCTTGGTGTGATCACACCAGGACAGTTCGGTCCGATCAGGCGCGCGTCGTATCCTACCAGCTGCGCCTTCACTTTAACCATATCCTGTACAGGAATCCCCTCGGTGATGCAGACAATCACCTTAATACCGGCATCTGCCGCTTCAAGGATCGCATCCGCCGCAAAGGGGGCTGGCACATAGATCATGGTCGCATCTGCACTCGTCTCTGCAACCGCATCATGCACGGTATTAAACACCGGAAGATCAAGATGCGTCTGCCCCCCCTTACCCGGCGTCACACCACCGACGAAACGAGAACCATATTCGATCGCCTGCAGGGAGTGAAACGTCCCCTGCTTCCCTGTAAAACCCTGACATATCACGCGTGTTTCTTGATCAATCAGAATCGACATCTATACTCTCTCCCGGAAAATTAATCATTACCACCCAAATACCACTGTACACATTCATCGACAGTCGTTTGAATCGCTTGAGTCGTTACCACCAACGAGAGAGCGCCTCGTCATTCCAGCATACTTCTGGCCGGAACCCATACCTTATTAAACGCTGGATCCCGGCAAAAGCACGCGAGTACATCAATTATTTTATATTGATGGGTCAAATTACAAATATTCACTTAACATCATCTTACGTTAAGTGCCATTCCTCTTTGACCAAGGTTTTGCGTATAAACAAATATTAGACAGGCACAACCTTGTTTGCACACGGCCCTTTCTGGCCTTGCCCAACTTCGTATTCTACTTTCTGGCCATCATTAAGTGTGGCGTAACCGCCACCGGCCTGAATTTCAGAATGATGAACAAAAAGGTCTTTGCCACCATCTTCTGGCGTAATGAAACCGAAACCTTTGTCTGCATTGAACCATTTTACTGTACCTGTACTCATACCATGTCTTCCTTTTTATGTGTTGTTAAAAATCATTGGCTTCGATTACCTTTTTGTTAGGTATCGTTGTTTGTTGCCGCTTTATCATCGCGGCCTGGTGTCAGTTGGTCGTCGTCCTGCGGCTGACTCTCGTCCGCCGCTGCTGCTTTTAGCAGGCGCTTCTCTTCCTTCTTTTTCTTTTTAGCGATCTCTTTCTGACGCTTTTCAAAAGCATAATTGGGCTTAGCCACGCGTATTCTCTTCTATCTAGGATTAAAGCGACAGAATATCAACAAATCGGGGAGATATCACCGTTTATGTTGCGCCATTTCAACTTGCGCTAAGCCAATGCGGCTTAAAGCCGCATAAATAACACCGCCAAACCGACCACCAACACCACTCTTACATTTATTGATCATGACGACGCCCTCCTTGAATCACTGGACATCACATAAGGATAGTCCATCTGTTTTGCAACCCTGACACGTATTTCACTACTAGCAAGCCGCTCTACCAGATAAAGGCCTAAATCTATCGATGATGTCACCCCTTGAGCAGTCACAACTTCGCCTTCATCGACAACACGCTCATTTACACCAGCGGCACAATAAGGGGCCAGCTCATCAAAAGCACTGGGGCGCGTAGTCGCACGCTTATCTGCCAGAAAACCTGCCGCCCCCAAAAGAAGTGCACCAGTGCAGACCGATATTTTTAACTTCACAGGCGCCGCCGATTTAACCCACTCCATAAATGCTTCATCATGCTGAAGCGCACGCGTTCCAAAGCCACCAAGCACAACAACCATATCATATTCATTAAGTGGTTCTGCAACGGTATCTGATGACAAAGGCCTAGCCTTTGTCATCAGATACATTTTTTGTAAAAGCGCATATTTTCCAATTGAAGTCAGTGGTGATCTTCATTGACTTTAAACCCGTCAGCGGATCGTAAACGCCAACAAAGTCTAAAGTGGTCGATTTTATCGAAAATAACAAACGCAGTTTTCATATAAATAACCTTATGCTAGCTGGAATTGATGATGCCACATATAGCCCCAGCAACTAACACATCCTGCGTAATATGCTTGCACTTATTGGCGCGTATTCTGCCAGCATGACGTGTTGTTTTTACTTACCTCTTGTAAGTACTCCACCAACTCATGAACCAAAGTAGTGGGATTATCAGTATCACTAGCGTTGGCCGATTTTAATGCGCATGTTGAATGCAGAATCGCCTGTGGTAACTTATCTATTAGCCTTTCAAAATAACCATGATTTCCCTTGGCATAATCCACGATATATTTCTTCAATTCATCCAACACTTGGTCTCCCGAACTTTTAGCACCCGTCGTACCGTGAAAAGGCTTTTCGGTATAACAGAAATGCAATAGCAGCCAATATTCAAAACAGGGGGCAGAATTAATCACATAAAAAACACACCCGGGTCTGACACTTTTAATCAATTGTAGTGCAGACCGATAACTTTCATGGGTATCTTTATCAAACACACAGTAGACACGGTCAAAAGAAATACCCTTGCGCTACTCTTCCCTGTAAAGCTGCTTAGCCCGTTCAACAATATTTATAGGTGCCGAACCACAATCACCACTTATTGCAATATTCGCTGAATTGAGCCGATAAAAATCTCGCAGTTCGCGAAAATAATTGGGCTCAGTTTTCTCACCTTCACAAACAATTAGCACCTTGTCATAAGGCGCATGTTTCGCTTGCTTACGTTTTAAATCCTTAGCCTGCTTCGCTTTTCGCTGGTGGAAAATACCGTCTGATCCCATGACCTAATTATGCGCTCTTTAACTCACCGGTATAAGGCAACGCACCAAAACGCCCATCTAAATAGGCCATTTCAAGGTTCTCACGAGTTCTATAATTAAAGTCCGTAAGAGAAAATAGCTGCGTTGCCCGAGCCTGGTCTTTTTCACAAAACCAGACCTGATCACGACGAAACATTTCACTACTTAAAATTGAAGTCTCATGGGTCGTAAATACCAGTTGTGCATTTTTTGGGTTAGTCTTGTCACTGTGAAAAAGCTGAACAAGAAAGCGCACTAGCTTGGGGTGTAAGTTGTCATGCAGCTCATCCACAAACAAAACATAACCATTTTCCAAAGTATCCAACCAAGGGCCAGCAAAAGAAAACAATTTTTGAGTTCCATCTGACTCATCTTCACCCAGATCAAAAAAAACCGGCTTACCTTCATTATCAAAATGGATGGTATTCAACTCAGCCAATGCCCCTTTACCTTCAAGTTCTTTACAAATTTCGGAACGAATTTCATCAGGTATTTCTTCGGGCAGGTCTTTACTATCGAACACCTTCTTTTTGATAGCCACATCATCAATATCAATATCAGCCGCTTTTAGAAAGCGCATCACCTTTTCTTTGCCTTCTTTTTTGTCGCATAGCGATGCTGTAAAAGCTGGACTCCACCCCGAAACACTCGTCATGCGCAAGGTATCATCAAACCAATCGTATACCGGCTGTAACTGTTGGCTGTTTAACTGAACAGCAGTGGAAAGAAACAGGGCGTTTGAACGGGTAGATTCCATCCAAAGTTGCTTTTGCCCTTGCAAGCTTTTGCCCATTTCCCACTGGTACTCTTCTTTATTTTCATTCCATTGACGAGCAAACCAGTGTTGAGCTCTCCCCTTGGGGAAGGCAATTAACCACTCTTCAGCGATTCTTTCGTTGGTTGCCGCAAAGCCATACTGATAGCGCACCCCTGGCTAATAAAAACCACTTCAAACTCTGTGGGCGCGTCACGACTAGCCGCATCGAGGCGAAAAGGCAGTACTGATAATGCATCTCCACGTCGCTTCTCGGTGGCAGACCCCTCAATCACCCTTGACATCTTCCTCAGAGCCAAAAGCAAATTACTCTTACCTGCGGCGTTTGGGCCATAAACTGCGCATGATCGAAGCAACTCCACCCCAGACAGGCTACTGCTTGAGAAGCTATTTTCCCTTAGGGCATCCGATTCTTTGAGCTTTGACTTAGCCAGACTCAAGGTCTGACGATCACGAATTGACCTGAAATTGGTCACACTGAATTCCACCAACATGGCAAAATCTCCTATAATCGACTACATTCGCCTATTTTACATCCTTATCGATCATAAAAATCAAATATAAAGTAATTTTTGACGAAAAAAGCCAAATAGAACCCCCAGAGGACATAATTCACTTGAGTATCACGTGCCAACCCAAATAGTACAATTACACAGCAACCCCACAAAACTTATCTAAACAACAAACCCGCTAGAATGGGAGATCATCATCAAAGTCATCAAAACCCTGCACTATGAGGTTAACAGTCGTCCCATATATCCTAAGCCTAACAAAAATATCAGGCTCAGCAATATAATCGCGGACTTACCCAAAAAATCAGCAGTACTGTTGCTGAAGCTGATGAGGTCTCCGCTGATGATATCCACTGAACTGTCAGTCACCCTCCCGTCATACACTTTATTACCACCCATGTAGATCTCAGTTAACGCTTTCGGGGTGATCCCTTGATCAGCAATCGTGTAGCTGCCCGTATCCACACCGCCGTATGTACTGACAAGGGCCACCGTTTTGCCAGCCGCGGCATTTTTATCACTGAGCCTGCCGGATAAAGAAGCTAGGATTAAGTTATCATCTGAGACCAGTCTGCCAAATGCAACCCCGCTACCATCCACACTAGCGACGATGCCACCATCGTAAACCTTATCATCCGCCGTCATTTCGGAAACCTTAAGCGCTTTGGGCGTAATATCAACCGTGACGGTTTTATTGCTGTCCACATTGCTATGTGGCTCGAAAAAGCCAATTATTTCCAATATGCCTGAGATATTTTCGCCGCGGTATTGAGCTACTTCACTCTTGAGAGTAGGATCTTGAAAATAATCCGTGATAGCTGCCACCAACTGACCGGAATCGAAGATCGCAGCGGTATCAACAAGTGGCTCAGGATCAAAGAGCACAATCGGCAGAATATCCGCAATAGTGGTGAGTTGGTCAGTAATATTGTAGTTACCGACATCTGCACCACTGTAACTGCTATTAAGGCTCACCATTTTTCCGCTACCAACGTTTTCATCACTGAACGTTCCAGACAAGGAAGCCAGGCTCAGACTGTCGCCACTCATCATTCCACCAAACACAACACTGTCACCATCTACACTGGCGACGTTGGTGGCATCATAAGCCTTATCAGCCGCCGTAATTCCGGAGATCGTAAGCGCTTTCGGGGTGATCGTGGCGGTGGTGTTGGCTTGATCGGTGATCGTGTAGTTGCCCGCATCCGCTCCACTGTATGTACTAACAAGGGTGACGGTTTTGCCAACCGCGGCATTTTTATCAGTGAACGTGCCGGATAAAGAGTCCAGGGTTAAGTTATCACCTAACACCAGCC
>QIHH01000186.1 GCA_003230195.1 Gammaproteobacteria bacterium | reverse complement strand
TCTCTTGATGAATAATGTCTGCAATTTTCTGGCTGGACTCCTCACTAAATCGAGCCAGCATAATCCCTGCGGTTTTGTTGGCAATGCGCCAGGCGGTAGTACTGCTGTTCAGCTCATCAGTGGCACGTTTTTGCTCGCGAATCATATACATGATCAAGGCAACGCCGACGGGGTTTGCCAATAGCATGGGCAGGGCAAGCTCTTTCTGAATATTCCATGCCGATTCTGCATCACCCACTGCCCATCCAAACAACAGAAAAATAAGCACATGCCCCAGACCGATGGTCAATGCCACCAGCCAGATAAGGCGAGGAGAGAAAAGCGATTCGATTTTTCCCTTGCGGGAGAGGTAGTGATGGACAAAACCAGCAAATAGCCCTTCGTAAGTCGTGGCTGTGGCACAAGCAAGATCAATATAGGTGACAGGGTCATTGACACCCGTCATGCTCCAGACCCGATGTATCCCACCCGTCAAACCGACAAAAAAACCAACCACCGGGCCACCAAGCAAGCCGCCTAATATTGCGCCAATCGCTCGTGTATTGGCAATAGCATCTTCCGTTTGTAGAGAAAGTTCACTTAGTGATGTGCCGAGTATGCAAAAACCAGAGAAGACAAGATAGATGATTGCTTTGTCCGGCAGGGTAAGTGAGTTGTTTACCAGAGCAGTAAAAACAGGCGTTTTAGTAAACAGGTAGGCCAAGCCAAGAAAGACCAATACGTGCTGCAGTAAGGGGATGATGTGCTCTACAAACAGAAGGTTGTGCATAGAAGCTCTCTACCAGGAAAGTAGTATAGAAGGGTAACACATTCGCCTAAAACACCTGCGTCAACAGGATACCTTCTCCCGATTAATATGCGTCGCGTGAAAAGGACTTCATCGGCAGCCCCCTACCCACGCCTGTGTCACGTGGGTGGGGTGATGGACTAGAAGCAAGGCTTCTCAGGTGTCTCTTCAAAGCGTTTGATGCTGGAAACGATCTCTTCCTTCGCATCTTTAACACCCGCCCAACCTTCCAGCTTGACCCATTTGTTCTTTTCAAGGTCTTTATAATGCTCAAAGAAATGAGCAATCTGTGCCAGCAGTTGCTGTGGCATATCATCCGGTCCCTGCACATTTTCATAAAGACCACATAGTTTGGTCAGCGGCACTGCTAGCAGTTTAGCATCGCTACCCGCTTCATCCGTCATTTTCAGCACGCCAACAGGACGACATTTGATGACTGAACCACTGATCAGCGGCACCGGGGTAACAACCAGTACATCTGTCGGGTCACCATCGTCAGAGAGCGTGTGCGGGATGTAACCGTAGTTACACGGGTAATACATCGCAGTGCTCATGAAGCGATCGACAAACATTGCGCCAGTCTCTTTATCGACTTCATATTTAACCGGATCACTGTGAGACGGTATTTCTATGATGACATTGATTTCATCAGGAACGTTTTTGCCACCAGTAGACACCCTATCCAGATTCATCGCAATTTTCTCCACATACAAAAAGGGACACATTATACATCATAGACCATATGACGGGCGCGTAAAAACAACCTGATATCGATTGAAAATAGTTTTTCGATGGTAATCATCATCAAATACTAGTCATTGCATCCAGTACATTGTCATCCACCAATTGTCAGGTTCAATTGCTCTGTATCATTTAGCATCAGGCATTAAAATGATAATGGCCCCAACCGTAGCGTAGTGGGACCGGTTGCTTGATCCCATATTGCAGTGCCAGTCAGGTTGTCTGATTTACCTCTCCATTCGGCTGTCACTGCCGTTGCTGTTACTACGTAACGTAGCGGTCCACCAGGGGCAACGGCATCAAATGGATAGCAGGTCACCAGCGTTAGCTGCTGTTCACTCACTTCTTCCAGTGGCGTCGATTCATTAATCACCTCATAAGCATTGATAATATACTGATGAACAGCGCCTGCCTGATCTTGAACTAAAATGGTGTCATCGATGCGAAGGTCCTTCAAAAAACCAAAATGAGTATCACGGTGGCCTGCAACCAAACTATTACCGAATTCTCCTGGTAGCGGTGTTCCAAACCGGTGCCCAGGCCCAAAGGCCAGCGCACGGCCATTATCACCCGCAAGTACTATCTGATCAACACCAAGTCGAGGCACAACCAGGCGTGCCACTGGCCAGGTATCGGCCCACGACCAGGGTTTGACTGGCTGACGGTTAGCGATGCCCTCTTTCCATGCATCTAGAATCAATTCCTGTGCAAGCTGAGCCTTGGCATAAATATAACTCCCTTCACCAACCTGCCAGAGGCCACCACTTAATAACAGAAAAAATATAACTCGACGACCCCACTTAAACATCGTTCTGCACTCGAATCGTTTTATTGTGACGCCATAAAAATAACGCTGCCAACAAAAGCATCACACCAATCATCAACTGCAATTGTGCCGGTGTAGCCGTCTGTGCATGGCGACCAAATATTTTTTCGTGCGCCTGCCCTTCAGGTAAGTTGACGGGTAATGCCTGTGTATCAAGTGCCTCATCAACAGGACGAGCAGGTGTCACATCAACAGCAATCAGACTGGTGTATTGGCTCACTAGGTTATGCTGCAACGCGACATTAACCACTTTTGGTTTTATCTTTTTTTCTTCTTCACCTTCGCGGATACGGTCCATCAACGCAGTAATCTTCGCCCTTGCCCACATGGTGGCAATACCACTATCACTGCCAGACTGGTTTAGCTGAAAGCTGTTTTGCCAGCCTTTATTTTGTCGTTTACCACTCACCACTACCGACTGATTGTTCAGTTTAGTACGTGCGGTTAACAGCAATGGCTCTCCCTGATAAAGGTCTGGCAGACGTTTTGGCCACACCTCAACGGTAGGATCATCAAACACAACGGCCAGATCAGTCATCACGGCGGTTTCCAATTTATGAAACAGGTCATTCATCTTTGTTTCCACTTCATCCACATCACCAATATAGGTAAACGTACCGCGCCCAAACTGGGCGGCTTTACTCATAAAGTGACTATTCGGTGCCGCGCCAATGCCAATCGTGAACAGTCGGCTATTGCCCAGTTTTTGTTTAATCAACTTAAATAGCTCTGCCTCATTCCCAACACTGCCATCTGTTAAAAATACTATCTGTCGTACCAATGAGCTGTCGCGCTGGCTGGCAAGCGATGCCTCTAATGCACCACGAATTTCAGTGCCACCATTCGCTTCTAATGATGAAACATAACGCTGTGCATCGCGTAAGTTATGATGTGTGACTTCACGAGCGAATGAAAAGAGTTTGTCGGTAGTGCTATTAAATGAAATCACATTAAAACGATCGCCAGGGTGCAGCCGCTTCAGCGCTAGTGATAGCGCGCGCCGTGCCTGAGTAATTGAGGTACCAGACATTGAACCAGAGGTATCAATCACATAGATCACTTCACGCCCGATGCGCGCTTCTCTTGTATCATTGAGACTCAAATTCGCAGGAGGTAGTACCATCACTAAATGGTACAGCTCGTCCCCTTTCTCTTCTGTAAAAAGTGCCGCGCGTGGTATAGTTGCCGCTTCAGGCCGCCATACTAGCTCAAAATCTCGCACTGCATAGACCACTTCATCGGCAAGTGATACCGCCGTTATATTTTCTACGCTCTGTTTTATCGTGATGCGGTGATAGGGACTTGCTACATTCGCCAACTTAAAACCAGCGTTGATTATCACACTCAATCGAACGGGGTTAATCTTCTCATCACCCTTCGAAACGGGTGGTGTGATACGGGAGGCATCGCTCACCTGATAAGTGTTCATCGCCCAACCACTACCATCAAACGCAACAATTTCCTCTTCATTAATAATAGATGAACCAGGAATATAACGTGGTGTGATTGCCATTGGAAAACGTAGGCTAAATTCACCGTCGTCATAACGTACGGTCTGTTGGTACTCAATCTCTATCACCACGGTTTCACCGGGTGCGATATTGGCCACTGAATTGGTAAACAAATTAGCTCGTTCCTGTTCAATTAACGATGCCTTTTTGCCCTCATTACGGGCCTTTTTATAGAGTCGTTTTGCCTCTTCACGTGGCTTTATCACCCCTTCGATCAAACGCTCACCAATCTGCATCCGTAAACGATCAACCGCCGCATTCTCTGGTAGCGGGAAAACATAAATCCCTTCAAGCCAGCGCCCGCTATCATTCTTAAATGTCTGTTTCAATGTTGAGCGCGCAATCATGCCTGTTACTTCAATCTGAACATCCGTATCAAGCTTGGCTGCTAACTGGTACCGGCTGCTCTTCTCCGATTTAAACAACAACGAGCCACTTTTAACCTGATGGATCTCAATCTCATTAAGGCCATCACTGCGTTCAACCGTGGCATGTGCGCTGCTGACAAACAGTACAACGGCCAACCAGCCGAGCGCCACGAATGAAATAAACTTAACTATGTCACTCCAGGAATAGAGAACAAGCATAGAAGAGACTTGCTCCTGGGTACTTTGATTACGATTCATTTTACTACCCCTCAAATATCGTGAGCCAGTGTGCCGTCCATGGCATGGTTGTTAACTCCATCAGCGCACCGGAATTTGTCTAGCGGCTATTAAGGACTTCAAAAATGGCACGGGCAGGGAGTAACACGGGGCAATTTGGGTGCAAAAATGGCAAATAATGGCAATATGACCCAAACATCTCACAAACCATGCTGGGTATGCTAATTTATCCTAGGCATGCATAACTGGAATCCACTATGAGCAAACGCATCACAATCGTTGAGGATGAAGAGGCGATCCGCAAAAACTACGTCGACGCCCTTACTAAACATGGCTATAACGTCGCAAGCTATGCCAGTCGCACTGAGGCAGAACAAAGCTTCACTCAACAACTACCCGACCTAGTACTACTCGACATCGGCCTTGACGATGAAATAGAAGGTGGCTTTGATCTCTGCCGCCTGCTACGTCAACAGTCACCCACACTACCGATCATCTTTCTCACCGCACGTGATAGCGACCTCGACATTGTCTCGGGCCTTCGTCTCGGTGCCGATGACTATTTAACCAAAGACATTAGCCTGGTAAATCTTTGTGCGCGCGTCGCCGCATTTTTTCGCCGTATGGATGCATTGCAGCAACCACAAGTAGAGGCGTCTGAACTCAGGCGAGGCGAGTTGTTATTAGATATGAATCGTTACAGCGTGAGCTGGCGTAGTGAACCACTGGAACTCAGCCTGACCGAGTTCTGGTTAATCCACTGCCTTGCCAAACACCCCGGTCATGTTAAAAGTCGCGAGCAATTAATGCAGGATGCGCACATTGTGGTTGATGACACCACCATTACTTCACACATCAAACGTGTGCGAAAAAAGTTCGTCGCCATCGATAATGATTTTTCTGCCATCGATAGCGTCTATGGTATGGGCTATCGATGGTTAGAAACTAATAACAGCTAATGGGGATTCGCGGTAAACTCTTGCTGGCATCACTCAGCCTGCTGATCGTTCCGTGGCTCGGGGTACAGTACATCCAGAGTCTTGAGTCTTATCTTAGAGAAGCGCATGAAGAGAAGCTCCTCGACCGTGTATCGATTATGGCAGCCATGATGGGCGAACAGGAGAAACTATTCGTTGATCAACACAATAAAGCCCATTTAGATAATAACCCATCACACCTTTATATAAGAGCACTTAATACCCCGATTCAACTGGATGGCTATATTGATGACTGGCGTCATTATCAGGACAGGGAGCAACCACTAGGAAAAAATAACGGTGACCTGAGTGTTTTACAGCGCGTCGGGTACTATCAAGATCATCTATACATCGCACTGCGGGTAACCGATGATAATGTCATCTACCGATCACCCAACAGCCTGCACCTTAATCGTTCGGACCACATCCGCATTAGTATGCATGGACGCGATGGAAAATTCAGGCGTTATCAAATAGCCACCATTACGCCGGGGTGGGTGCACGCCTACCTGATGCCATCATCCCGCAATAACAGTGGCAACCTGCCACTCAGACCAGATGCCAATATCAAGGGAGAATGGCAATTTAGCAAAGGTGGCTATACCGTTGAATTACAAATTCCACTCACCATGTTTAAAGACCGGCTTGCGATTGCCGTCGTAGATGTTGACGATGCCAATACAGGAAAAATTAAAAATATCGTCGCCAATGCCAATACAGAACAAGCCGACAAATTAGGGACTGTTATCATTCCTACGCCTCAGATGGAATCGCTATTAGCGCGCCTAAAGAGACCACAAAATCGAATCTGGATTGTCAATAACAACCAGCGCGTCATCGGCATGGCGGGTGACCTTCATCAGATAACCAGCGCACAGTCTAAGCAACAAAATCCAGATGATACCTCTCTGTTTTCAATATTAATGAAGCTCTTCTATCACATCACGCTTGAACAACCCTATGGTGGCTTTACCGACCCCCTATCATCCGCCTCAAGGCTCGATAGCCCAGCGATTGTTGCTGCGCTTTCTGGTAGTGCTAAAACCTACTGGCGC
The DNA here is from genome assembly GCA_003230195.1 of Gammaproteobacteria bacterium. GTDB lineage: Bacteria > Pseudomonadota > Gammaproteobacteria > SZUA-140 > SZUA-140 > SZUA-76. Next base: position 5,848 of record QIHH01000186.1, on the reverse strand, counting down.
TCGACCGGAAATGAAAATATAAACATCACTATCGCGGCTCATCCTGTTTATCTTGATGGTGCGATTGTCGGTGCGATTGCCATCGAAGAGAATAGCAGTAGCATTTTGATACGACAAAACAAGGTCATTGAGGCGATGGTCAACATGGCTTTGCTCGCTTTCCTTCTTACTTTTGGTGTTCTGCTGTTTTTTGCCACACGCCTTTCACTGCGTATCCACACACTACGTAATGAGGTTGATGCCAGCATCACTGATGATGGAAAAATCCAGCAGACTCAAATTAGCAGCAAATCAGGTGATGAGATTGGCGACCTTGGGCGAAGTTTTTCAGGCATGTTAAAGCGCTTATCACAATATAATTGTTACCTTGAAACGATGTCTGGCAAACTAAGCCATGAGCTTAGAACACCCATTACTATTGTGCGTTCATCACTCGATAATATTGATAAAACTAAACTCGATAACGAAAGCCTCACCTATATTAAACGTGCCAACGAAGGGGCTACACGCCTTAACAATATTTTGACTCGCATGAGTGAAGCCACACACCTTGAACAGACAATTCTACATGAAGCGCGTGAACATTATTCTGCAATCAATGTGATTGAGGCTTGTGTCAATGGTTATCGTCTGGCCTATCCACAACAGACCTTTGACTTTATATGTAGTGAAAATTCTCGTATTAAAGTGATAGAGGGTTCTCCAGAACTACTGGCACAATTGATGGATAAGCTGATCGATAATGCGACTGATTTTTCAAAAGAAAATACGCCGACCACAATCTCAAGCAAAGCAACTGATGATGCCCTCTCTATCACCGTTCACAACCATGGTCCAATGCTTCCAGACAACATGCGTGATAGCCTGTTTGATTCCATGGTCTCGGTGCGTCAACATAAAACAGGTGCTCCACACCTCGGGCTTGGATTATACATTGTCAGGCTGATTACCGAATTTCATCACGCAAGCATTGAAATTCAAAATACTAACAGTCCTGAGGGGGTTGCCTTCACATTAACCATTCCTGTTTCTAAAGCGCTCCCTCATTAGCCTCCAAGTGGTACATGCATCCACCCTGCACGCCGTCATCTTTCATCATAATTCAACCTGAATTGATCACCACAAAAACCTTCTTGCACCACTTTTTGTTTGTTTAATAGACCTCAAGCCATCTAGGCAGCAAACAACAAAGGAGCAACACTATGAATCATCATCTACGTTTAATCACGACCATTACACTTCCACTCTTATTTGCCGCTGGTTGTGCCAGCACCGATAGCAAACCCTTTGCCACTACCAATGCAGAAATCGAAAACACACTCACCACCTCACAAGAAGAGGCTGATGTTAATGAGTCTGTAAAACTCGCTATTCATAATATGGATGGTTATCTCAACCAACTTGAACAAGAGCAGGATCAAGTAATTTCAATGACTACTGAAAACGAACAACCGCTATCCACTACCCCAACAGAGGAAATCACAGATATGACTGTATTGATTGTTGAAGAAGGCGTTGAGTTTGATGAACGAGAAAACATACTCTCTGCCGCTGAGTCGGAAGAGATCGATCAACTGATTGAGATAGAAAACTCAACCAAAGCAAAGGTTAAATCCGAGCCAACGCAGGTAAAATTTTTCTTTGGCTTTAATATAACAGCGATTAGTGATAAAGACAAAACCATGTTAAACCAACATGCCACGTATCTGCTTAACAATAAGAATGTTGTACTGGTTATCAGCGGCCATGCAGATAATCGCGGCCATAAAAACTACAACCAATATTTAAGCCTGCTACGGGCGGAGGCCATCGCCACTGTCTTAACGACGGCAGGTGTTCCTGAAGGTCAACTGCGCATTGGCGGCATGGGTGACAACGTGCCAATGCTCAATGCCAACCACTGGGGTGAAAATCGCCGTGTAGAGCTGCTGTATCGAGATGCGCTGATGCTCAGCAGCCAATAAAATTCGTAAGCTTCAGGGGTGGGGCTTCTCTTCGCACCCCCGAAGTCTCTGGAGTAGCCCCGATCTTTTGAGCGGGGTTTTTTTAGCCTCTATGTTGGCCAGCATACCATGTACCATAAGCATGGCATGAATAAAAAATTTTATTCCGGTTGGTAAAGACTGCTTTCTGTTGCAATGGTACTTAAAGGCACGTCCCAGGATTGACGGGGAAGTTGCTTTACCTGCTGGAAATTATATGCCACTCCACATAATCGAGGCTTACGCCAATAACGCCGACGCAATAGAAAGGCCAAGCTACGATCATAATACCCCCCCCCCATACCAAGACGATTACCTGCTTTATCAAAAGCAACAAGTGGTGCCATGATCAGATCAAGTGATTGAGCGCGTACTAGTTCTCGTTTACCACACAATGGTTCAGGGATACCAAAGCGATTCAAGCGCATCTTGCTATCAGGTCGATAAGGGGCAAACCAGAGTCGGTTATGATGGATTGAATCCAGTACCGGTAGATAACAACACTTATTTTCTAACCAGATGCGCTCGATTAATAGCTCAAGACTTAGCTCACTGTCATTAGTAATATAACAGGCAATACGTTGACTATTACGATAAAAGCGGCTGCGGCTAATCAATCGCTCCACATGATGAGCCGCATCAGATTGCTGCTGCGCAGAAAGTGCATTGCGCTGTTGGCGCATCTGTTGACGAATTTGAGAGCGATCAACCATATTATGGCTACCTTCAAAGAAGAGATGGCAGATTTCAGGAGTAAGCTGAATAGTTACTAATTTTCTTCCATCTAGAATAGCATATAGAAATTAAATATTTTATTCAGTTTCACAGGAAAATTATTTTTCTCGCGTCCATATTGCTCCCCAAGGGGGGGTTAGTCAAAATTCATTTTCAGAAGCCATTAACGAGCGAGGACTAGAGTAATTTATGACAATCTTTGAGCAACTTCAAAAACCAATTCGGCTCCTCGGCTACCTGATTGATCGCATAAAAGACTGGGTGGTGGCCAGTCGGTTTGATCTCAGCGCTAAAGAGGTCGCTCTTGTATATAAGCTACTCTGAGAAAACGAGGAACCAACAAACCCTCTTTCTTTAATACAGCATAGAAAATTTTTCGATTTTTCGATTTTTCGATTTTTCTATGCTCGCACACGAGCATAGCGAATGCGTGCACTGATCCAGTGCGCGCCATTCTTAGTGCTGCTTTCTATATTTCAGTTTATTAGCAAATGAAAATCTCATCACACAGCGGAGCGTTGGTAAGGCTAAGTCTTTTATCACTGAATCTCCTCAACACTCCATAGCGTATCCGTCGTTGCGCGGAAACGTTCAGCATAGTGTAATTCCATGCGTACTTGTCCATCTAAACGTCGCGGGATACCAAAGCGCAATATACCCTTATCTGTATTCCATTGCATGATGCGAATAAATGTATCGCTGTTAACTTGTGCCGCTAAATTAGCATCAAATTCACCTCGTTCAAAAAACGTATCTGCTGCGCCATAACGATTAACCAACAAACGTCTGGTTTGCTCAAAAATTTGAGCAGCAGAATCCAAATTACCGACATCATCAAAATCGATAATCAATACGGAAAAATCAACCTCGTCACCCACTTGACGAATCACTAAGCGTTGACGTTGATCACTTTCATTCAATAATACAGTTTCACTCACCATAAAATTCCCTAACTGGCTGAATGACAGTTGTGGCAATACATTAATTTTCGAGAGTTGCTGGCCGTGTGAAAAAATGAGTATATCTAAATTACTGCTGGGCGATGCAATTAAGTGTTCACTAGCCGATAATGATTTCGTTCGAAAAGTTTTATCGAAATTATAACTCCAAAATAGGGCCAAGCGCATACCACTGCTCGACTCTTCATTCACAGGGTCACGATTGTCTTGGCTGAACTCGATGCCGTACGTACTCCTTTTTTGACGATAACGATAATTAACCGATAAATTAGCAATGTCTGTGTCCGCAGCAACCCCTGGTCGATTTTGATTGTAGCGAGTATTCATCGACACGTTATGATTACCTTTACTCACACTGGCTGCCAGTCCAAAACTTGTATCACGGCTCGTACTGGTGGTGGTTATTTTTCGCAAGTTAATCGAAGGGGATATCTGTCCGTTAAGTCCAGACCACGCTATCCTATGGATGGCACCTAATCTGAGATTAAGCGATTCTCTATCACCAGCACCTATACTATCATCGATTTTATTATAGGAAAACCCGCTGGTTCCTGTCCATGCAGATATTAGTGGAAAATTAATATTTGTATTTAATGACGCAGTTTGTCTATCGACACTGTTATTGGCATTGTCACTTAATTGTAAAAAACCGGATAAAGACCCATTAACCCTTTTAAAGTTTTTACCCAATAAATTGCCAGATAAACTCGCCCCTAAGGTTCGAGTGTCAAAGGGATTATCACTTTCCAGCGCATCACGAAAATGCTGTAAACGACCTCGTCCCCGTAAACCGGAATCAAATCGCCAACTACCATGTGCCTCGATGGAACGTCGGTTATTACTAACAATGGCACCATTGGGACGATAATCTTCACCATAACGTTCAAAGCGAACACGGTAATTACCCTTAGCCCTTTTTTGCTTGCTGGATAATTGTAAAAAAACACCGTAATCATCACGGTCCAATCCTGATGCATTATTATTCAAATCACCGGTAAAATAATTCGACTCTGTTTCTAATGAAAATTTTCGATTTAACATCTGCCATTCAGTTTTTCCGGCCAGACCTATCGTGCGCTGCTTAAGACTGCCATCAATATTACGTTGATTCTGACTAAAGTTAAGCGAAAAACGCCCGAGTTGTTTATCCGCAATTAACCAGGATGCTCCCACCGTTTGATCATCGTTAAAATCGGCTTCTCGCCAGCTGCGTGTATTTGCGCCTGCAATCAATTGAATAGAATGATCGCGGTTATCATGTAAGTTGGGTTGAACTTCAAACTGAACCCCTTTTAGTGATCGCTGCAACGTACCTAGGCTAAAAAATGCCTGATAATCTCCCACTTCAGCTCTTACCGGTATAAAACAATCACCACATTCACCTTTAATATTCCAGCGTTCTATCAGTAATTCATTACGTCGTTGTGCACGATATTCTGAGGCATTAAATACGCCACTGCTTTGCGCCTGCCAATTACGGTACGGGCTTAAACGCTGGCGCAAATTTAGCGTAAACTCATCGTAGGCCTGTCCGCCTTCAAAGGCAAAAGGACTGCCAGCAGGATTGCCGCTATTATCGTAATATTCTAGGCGCAACGTATTACTGCCTTGTACGGTAAGTGGTGTGGCTAATACGGTTGGTGCGATCAGGCTTAGAGTCAACAGGCTCAATGACGTTAAGGCCCGATTCATGGCTTGACCTCCGTCACCGCTTCGTCAATTCTGATAATGTATTCATTCTGCCCTTCTAAACGGCGGAAGCCGCGTTCAGGGTCGTGAAATTCCATTTGTGTATTGGCAGTCACAGAAACCACGCTGGAAATAATCGTTTGTCCATTTTCGATACGCCGATATTGCTCTAATGTTTGCGTACCTTGCACACTCATTAAGCGCAGTTCAGCATCTTTGGGCACTTTTTCTTCCATCGCATCTGACAAACGACTGGCGTCATAAAAATTTTCATCTAATCTTGAGTCCGAACTCACCGTTGCATTTTTAGCTCAGCAGGCTGGCATGTCTGAAAAACATTTTCAGCGCTGCTTTCGTGCCATTATTAAAGAAAGCCCTAAAAGCTATATACGCCAGGGCAATCGGGCTTAAATTCCCACGCCGATCACTTTGAGTAAGTAGGCATTATTCCAACCCGCCTTTAGTCTTTTTGTTTTCACACCG
>QIHH01000170.1 GCA_003230195.1 Gammaproteobacteria bacterium | reverse complement strand
GGCATAGCAAAAAAGCGGCTGCGGCACTCTCTCATCTTTTTCAATTACGCGAGATTGAAAAACGTTATCGGGTGGTTGTGCATGGTGAGTTTCCTGAAACACCCAGTCCGGTCACCATTAATGTTGAGGTTGATGGTAAAGCCTCTAGGTCACATGTGACGCGGATTGAATTTGATCAACAACAGCAACGCTCGTTATTGTCAGTGCATATTGAGACGGGGCGTAAACATCAAATCAGGCGTCATCTATCTGAAAATGGTTATGCAGTCGTGGGGGATCGTCTTTACGGAGCTGGAGCAGATAAAGAAGACTTGCAATTGACGGCCTGTTATCTGGCTTTTAAATGCCCGCTAAGTGGCAAGCCCCGCCGCTACACATTGGCTGATGAGTTATTGCCCGCGCTATAGCTTATGGCTTTTTGATAGCAGCCAGTAAACAATGCCGAGTGACAGGGTGACGAGTGCAAATGCGGCGATCATCATTGGTTCAAACTCTTTGAGATCCATCACCAGAAATTTTCTGGCGAGGGCAATAATGGCGATCAGCACCACAACCCTAACCTGTACCAGCAACCTCTTGCTTTCCGGGATGGCATCGATTGAATTGCAAAATTCAAGGGCGATCAATAGTGTCAGCAGGATGTCAAAGGTGATCTGAAACATCTTGTAATCTACGCCGCCAGTGACCTGAGCAACTAGCATCTGATAAATATTCTCTAGCAGACTGAGCACGACGACAATAATCAGCGCCAGTACCAGGCTTACAATCAGGATGGCGACATATTCAAAGCGTTCAAAGATGGTTAGCTCTGGCCGCAACTCCTTGAAACGTTGCAGGCCTTGTTGTTTGAGTGCGCCAGTTTATTTTTATCCATCATGCTGCCTTACGTTATCGATCATTTTCTTCTTAGTATAACGGCCTTTTGTGGCAATTGATGATCTGATACTATTCCCTTGAAACCTTTGCACGATTGTTCTGTTGTCCTCTGGCGGCGTTAAAAGTGGTCTTAATTGGTCATTTATCGCGATACACTGCCTCATTCCATTCGTTTTTGCCTCGCCTAACGCGTCTACTGTTGGTGCCAGAGAATAAAATCCCTGTCTGTGCAAAGGTCTCTTCTTGTGAATATAGAGGCTATGTAAATCTTAACCTTGTCACATAACTCCGTTATGATGCCTTTCTTTGATAAATGTGACTTTAGGAAGATGAAATGAATGAAGTAGAAATTGAGCCGTCGGTGAATGTCTTTGATGAGCCGTTGATTACCTGCGGGACTGATCCGATGACTGGTTTTTTTCGTGATGGTTGCTGTAATACTAATGACCAAGATTTTGGTTCTCATACTGTCTGTGTGCAGATGTCGACGGAGTTTCTTGAATATTCTCGTTTTAAAGGGAATGATCTTTCAACACCGATGCCAGAACATGGCTTTAAAGGGTTAAAGCAGGGTGATAGCTGGTGCCTATGTGCACCGCGCTGGTTGGAAGCACATGAAGAGGGGATGGCACCCAAAGTATTTTTGAGACGTACACATAAAAAAGCACTGGATGTAGTGCCCATGGCAACATTGAGGAAGTATGCCGCAGATCTAAACTGATAAGAGATCGCTGTAAGGTTTTGACAATCGGTACGACTACTACCTATGCCGGCACAAATATGTGTTGCAGTGAAATAGCTGAAAGGGGAGAGGGTATGTTTCATCGTTACCACGTGGGTTTCTGGGCTGGTTTTTTGTTGTTGGGTGTGGTGTTGGCAGGGCCTTTCTATGCGGCGGCGACTACAATTAAAATTGCAGGGTCAACCACTCTATTACCGATTCTATCTGAAGCGGCAAAGCAGTATCGTGTTGCTCACCCTGATTTGAGTTTGACTGTCTCAGGTGGCGGCTCTGGCATGGGCGTTGCTAATATTGAGCGCGGCACGATTGATATTGGAATGGTTTCACGCCCACTCAGTAAACGTGAAGCAGGGCGCCTCGGTAATTCTATTGATGTGATCCCGGTGGCACGTGATGCAGTTGCGATTGCGGTTTCAAAAGCGGTCTATGAGAGTGGCGTCACACAGCTGTCGTTGGCACAAATCGCGGCAATTTATCGTGGTGAAGTACGCAACTGGGATGAGCTGGGAGGGCTCGATGCAAAGATTTTGGTGATCGATAAAGAGGCTTCACGCGGCACACGTCATGTCTTTGCTACGGTGGTATTGGGGAGTCCATGGGCACGTGCAGCGGGAGCGACGATCATCACTGGCTCTAACAATGAAGAACAATCTGTGATTTCACGCAGTGACCAGGCGATAGGGATGCTCTCAAATGCGTGGTTGAATGACCGTGTCCGTGCGATCGCAGTCGGTGAGAGCGATATGGCCGTTTTGCCCACTGCTGAAAATGTTGCGTTGGGGCGCTATGTGATTAAACGTGATCTTAATATTCTGGTACCAAAAGACAGTGGCAATGAAGTAAAAGGATTTGTTGATTTTCTGCATTCGGAACAGGGACAGGCGATTGTCGAGACGGTTGGCTTTCATTCAGTGAGATAGCGCGGTGATATTGCGCTGGTGGTTATCGACGTCGGCCCTGTTATCGTCGTTGACGATTGTACTGGTACTCGGTTTTTTATTGCAAAGTAGCTGGCCACTCATTCAACAACAGGGCATCGCTTTTATTGTTGGTGATGAGTGGTACCCCTTTGAGTCACTGTATGGCATGTTGCCGGCACTGGTGGGTACCGTGTGGGCGGTGGTGCTGGCGCTGTTAATCGCGCTGCCCTGTGGTGTTGCAGCGGCTATTTTCTGTGCTGAGTTGTTGCCTGCTCAATTGCGTGGGCCAATGCGTTTTAGTATGGAACTAATGGCCGGAGTACCTTCTGTTGTTTATGGTCTGCTCGGTATGTGGGTATTGCTACCGCTATTAGAATCTCAGCTAGACCTGTTGACTGGGCGCACGCTATTAGCTGCTGGTCTGTTACTCGCGTTAATGATTCTTCCTACTATTATGGTGCTCTCTGAAGACGCGATACGTGCGGTACGCCAATCACAACGCGAAGCCGCAAAGAGCCTAGGGATTGGCTGGGATGCGACATTATGGCGTGTGCTGCTGCCACAAGCGTGGCCTGGGATTCGCGTGGCAACCCTGCTTGCCACTGGACGCGCGATGGGTGAAACCGTTGCGGTGATGTTGGTGGTGGGTTCTATCGACCGCATTCCCGATCCTTTCTATAATTTTCTGCAACCGGCGCAAACGCTGACATCACGCATCGGACGTGAGATGGCAGAAGCGAGTATCGGCTCGCTTCACTGGGCTGCATTGTTGTTTTGTGGTCTGCTGCTGGCGGCGATCGCAATGGGCTTATCACTGCTGACTCAGCGTAAAGGCGCTGCTGCATGAGCAGATTCTCACAGCAATATCGAGATACGTTTAATTGGTATACGCCAGGCAAAGTACTGGTGGTGGTGTTGGCGCTGCCTGCGTTGTTGATTCCCACCATGGTGCTCTGTTACATTTTTTGGCAGGCAGCACCGGTACTCGATTGGGGTTTTTTGTTTGGCACGGCGGATGGCATCGGTTTTGGAATGACTGAGGGCATCTTTTCTCAGTTAGTGGGTTCATTATTACTGGCAACGATGGCATGCCTTATCGCGACCCCTTTTGCGCTTGGTACAGCACTTTATTATCGCACCTTCGCAACACCCTGGCAGCAACGGTTGCTGAGTGCCATGTTTAATATGTTGCAGGGTATACCACCGATTGTTTTTGGTCTGTGTGGTCTAGTGGTATTGGTTAATCTCTTTGCATGGGGTGTTTCACTGTTGAGTGGTGCGGTGGTGTTAGCGGTAGTGGTGTTACCGCTATTGGTGCTCAATACGTTGACCACATTAGAACGCATACCAAAGGAATACAGTGAAGCCGGTAGTGCGCTTGGTTTAACACAAGGGGCGATTATTTTGCGTCTGTGGTTACCGCGTAGCTGGCTCCAATTGTTGACCGGCTTGCTGCTGGCGATGGCGCGCGCGCTGAGTGAAACTGCGCCAATTATGTTTACTGCAACGGTATTTTCTGGAGTGGTCTGGCCGGATTCTATTTTTTCACCTGTCACCACGTTGCAGACTCATATATTCTATCTTGCGCAAGAGGGGAATGATCCGCTGTTGACTAGTATTGCCTGGGGAAGTGCCGCAGTGTTGGTCTTACTGGTCGCATTCTTTGCTCTGTTGGCAAGATTGTTACAAAAATCAGGAGGTCATTAGTGGCTGTAAATATCACGCACAAGGTATTCGCTCAAGAAGAATCGGCTACGTCGCTTAAGCCATCTCAAAACCAGCCGTCAGCAGTGTTAACAGTGAAAAAACTGGCGCTGAATCTCGCTGGAAAAGAAGTTTTACAGCAGGTCGATTTTTCATTATCACCGACCGGTGTGACCACTGTAATAGGGCCGTCCGGTGCCGGTAAAAGTTCGCTGTTACGCTGTTTGAATGGTTTGGAAAACAGATGGTCGGGTGCTGTGAAAATTGATGGAAGGGACATTCGCCAGTGGCCTGGTGGTTGGGATCAGCTGCGCCGCCATATGGGGTTGATCGCACAAAAACCGGTGGTCTTTAATACTTCGATTCGTACCAACATTTGTTTTGGGCTTCTCGGCTGGCGTCAGCGTCGTCGTGCTGATGAGCTGGTTAAAACATCATTGCAGCAGGCAGCACTATGGGACGAGGTGCGCGACCGACTCGATACGCCAGCAACAACACTCTCTGTGGGGCAGCAACAGCGCCTTTGCATTGCGCGTGCGATTGCCATCAAACCGAAGATTCTACTGCTTGATGAACCGACCGCATCATTAGACCCGCGTTCAAAGCAGTTGATAGAACAGTCGATGTTACAGCTTGCACAAGAGATCCCGTTGATCTGTGTCACGCACGACCTAGAACAGGCACAGCGCCTTAAGGGACAGGTTATTTTTATGTGTGATGGGCAAGTAATTGAGCAAGCCGCCAGTCATCAGTTTTTTAATCAGCCGCAACAGATTGAAACACGCGAGTTTTTGCGTTGGAATGTGTGTGACTGTGACTAAAACCTACAGCCTCTATAGTTAGCTGCCAAACTGTTTGCTCATGAATTAATAGAAATGCCCTTAACTGTTGATTCGCATCCCTGCCTTTTTTGTGCAAAGGTCTCAAAGTGTAATTTTCACGCTGAATTTCCTTTATACTTAAAACTGCTTGTACTGTTTTGTTTGGCCACTGTCTGTAGTTCACTGGCGAGTGCCTCGAGTATTAGATAGTTTTTAGCGACTAAATCATTTTCAGTGCGTAAGTGTAATGTGGTTGTGTTGTCATCATCAAAATCCTTGCTAATCTCAGCAGCAATGATGCGTTGTTCGCTATTGACAACGATGATCGATTGATTGATCAGTTTTAATTTTTCGATATCTGCTGTCATCAAACTTAATCTCTCTTGTGCAGAAGCGGAACAGTGAGCGCTATCACTCGCCAGTTGGCGGCTATCGTTAAGCAGGCTTGCCGCGCTCGTTGATCGATGGTGAATCTTCTCCACCATCTCACTGATCTTATGGGTTGCTTGCTGGGTTTTTTTTGCCAACGATCTAACCTCGTCAGCCACGACCGAAAAGCCACGGCCATGTTCACCCGCACGAGCCGCTTCGATTGAGGCATTAAGAGCGAGCAGATTAGTCTGCTCAGCAATTTCCTTAATTGAGTTAACAATCAAGCTGATCTGATCACTTTCACTATTCAGGCTATTAATGGCCTTAGTGCTTGTTTCAAGCTCGTTGAAAAGCTGTGTGGTGCTTTCTGTTGTGTGATGAATCGCGGTTTGCCCATTTTTCAGGGAGAGCTGAGTCTGCGCAATCAGGAGATTACATTCGATGCCCTGCTTTTCTGTCGTGTGCACTGCGCACAATAATTTTTCCATGTGGTGGCTAGTAACTGAAGAGGATTTTTTTGGAAAATGCAGGATATTGGCTTTATGCTGCTGAATCATCCCATTTATTTTTTTTATTAATTGCTCTGATGACTGCTCGATTGCAAACCATTTTTTATGAGATTGTGTCTGTATCTGATTTAATTGATTGGATAATGCTTCGATATCTCCGTTATTTAGAATATCTGTCTGTTTTATTTCATCGTTACTGTTGATAAATGATTCCATATTATTTTTCAAAAAATTGAGTGGTTTAGATATTTTTTTACTATATATGTTTGTAATAAATATAGAGAATAAAATGGTACTAATGAGAGAGAATAAAGAAATGAACAAAATCTGTCGGCTCAGGTCTGTGGAAATTTGTTCCAAATCAGATTTATTAATTGAGGCGGTGAGCTGCCACTGTCCACCGGGAATCGAAAGTAAAGTCGATGATGATAGAAGTGTGCGCGCAGCAACAGGTGATGAGGCAGCCAATGTAACCGCAGGCGATATGGTCGGCTTTGATTTCACGTTTCTACTTAGCTTAATGCTGATGCGTTGGTCTTGAGGCACCACAATGTCGTTTATCAGTTTTTGTGAAAGTTGAAATACCAACACGCCAACTTTATCTTTACCATCAAAAATAGCGCTGGCGATGAAGGCGGCAGGCTGTTCAAAGTTTGCCAGATACGTGTTGAAGTCAGTAAAAATATTTTTGCCAGCTGAGGTGGCACGGTTGATTTTCTTAAACAGTTGCGCCAATTCAGATTGCGCATGAGGGCCATTAATGAGTGAGGTGGCAAAATCAATCTGCTTGTTGACTGAATAGACAATTTTTCCATTTTTGCTCTCAATCAGAAAGAGGTTTTCAAAGTGAAAATTGCCACTGAATGCTGCAATATGAGGATGGAATTTATGGTGAGCTTTACCGTAGTCACTATCTTTTAATAAGAGGCTGGTTTCATGTTGTGTTGAACCGGATGCTAGGAATGTATATTGCAGTGCGAGCGTCTCGTTATCGAGTGCATTGAGCAGTTGAGATGTGTTTAATTGTTTACCATTGTTAAATTGTGCATATTGGTCATTATATGCTTGGTAGGATTGCGCGACTTTTTTTGCGTAAGAGCCTCTGATTTTGTCCAGTTGGCTGTCATATGATTTAAATGCCGGGATGAACTCACGCATAGCATCGATCATCATACGGCTGTTGGCTTGCGTGATGACTTGCTTTTGAATCGTTGTGAAGTAATCTTCAAGACGCTGTTTTTGATGGTCTCGTATCAGCACCAATTTATTCTGCATGGCTTGCTGCTGTGCCATTCGATTGTTGTATTCAACCGTATTAAATAATATCGCAACAGCGGCAACTGAGATTACTGCTGCCAGCAGAAGAGTGTAGATAATTAATATCTTTTTCATTTTAATCAATTGACTAAAGCTATTAGTAAATCTTGTTTATAGACTTTTTAAAGCGATAATATGTGCGCCAGATTAGTGGCGAGTTGTACTCTGAATGGGGAGAAATGCAAGTTATGTACCTAATACGTCATGAGGGGAGTGTCCGTGTGCCGCGATCCGCGTATAATAACCAGCCTGTCGTTTGTGACCTCTTCAATTAATATAAAAATAACCAAGAATTTTATGATGCTTCAGATTTACAACACCCTTAACAACCAGAAAGAGCGCTTTGTACCGATTGAACCTGGCAAGGTGAAAATGTACGTTTGTGGGATGACCGTCTATGATTATTGCCATGTTGGCCATGCGCGCGTGCTGGTGGTGTTTGATGTGATTGCACGTTATCTGCGTGAAAGCGGCTACGAGCTGACATACGTGCGTAACATCACTGATATTGACGATAAAATCATCGCCCGAGCCAATGAAAATGGCGAAACGATTGGGGCACTCACTTCGCGCTTTATCGATGCGATGCGTGAAGATGCCGCCGCGCTTGGGGTATTGCCGCCCGATTCAGAGCCATGCGCAACCACCTCGATGGAGCAGATCATCAAGATGATCGAAATTCTGGTTGAAAAGGGATATGCCTATGCCGCTGATAATGGTGATGTTTATTATGATATAAGCCGTTTTGATGGCTATGGTCAGCTCTCAGGTAAACGGATTGAAGACCTGCGCACCGGTGAACGGGTTGCGGTGGATAGTGCCAAAGATGACCCGCTTGATTTTGTATTGTGGAAATCAGCCAAGCCGGACGAGCCAAGCTGGGAATCACCATGGGGCAATGGCCGTCCTGGCTGGCATATCGAATGTTCCGCGATGGCGACTGATTGCTTGGGTAACCATTTTGATATCCACGGCGGTGGGCTGGATCTGCAATTTCCGCATCATGAAAATGAGATTGCACAGAGCGAAGCCGCAACCGGTTGCCAGTTTGTCAATTACTGGATCCATAACGGCTTCGTGCAGATTAATGAAGAGAAGATGTCCAAATCACTGGGCAACTTTTTTACCTTGCGTGAGGTGTTAAAGACATACGCGCCAGAAGTGATCCGTTATTTTATTCTGGCCAGCCATTACCGCAGCCCGCTGAACTATGCGGATCAAAACCTTGATGGAGCCAAACTGGCATTAGAGCGTTTTTACACCGCGCTACGCAGTGTTGATGCGGCGGCGGTGACCGATGGCGGTAAATATCAGGCATGCTTTCGTGCTGCGATGGATGATGACTTCAACACCCCGGAAGCACTCGCGGTGTTATTTGAAATCACCACCGCATTGAATCGTGCCAGAACAGACAAAGACGCCGAGCTAGCAGCACTGCTGGCAGGTAATCTGCGTTACCTTGCGGGTGTTATTGGTCTGCTACAGGGCGATGCCGATACCTTTCTGAAAGGCCATGCGGCTGCCGATGGCCTCAGGGATGAGCAGATCGAAACGCTGGTACAGCAGCGCCTCGCTGCCAAGCAGGCAAAAGAGTGGGGTGAAGCTGACCGCATTCGTGATGAACTTTTAGAGCAGGGGGTGATTGTTGAAGATGGCGCAGATGGTAGTCGCTGGCGTCGCGGATAGTTAATTATCCTAGGCGATCCGTGGCAACATGGTAATGCGGATCTTCACTCACATTCACCTCTGCTAGATCTTCTGCTTTCACCAGTAGTGAAATACACTCTGGACTCAGGTGTGTCAGGTGAAGCTTTTTGCCCAGTTTGGAATAGCGCTCTGCAATTGAATCAATCGCTTCGATGCCCGAGTGATCGGATACACGCGTATGGCGAAAATCGATTTCAATCTCTTCTGGATCACTGCTTGGATCAAAGATATCATTAAAACTGGTCACAGAGCTAAAAAACAGTGGACCATGTAATTCATATACTAACGTGCCATTTTCTTTGGTGTAGGTCTTAGCACTCATATGTTTCGCACTTTCCCAGGCAAAAACCAGTGCCGAGACAATCACACCCGTAATCACTGCAACAGCCAGATCAGTCGCAACGGTAATGCCTGAGACTAGAATAAGTACGAACGCGTCTGAGCGCGGGATCTTTTTGAGAATCCGAAAGCTCGACCACTCAAAGGTACACAGTACCACGATAAACATCACACCAATCAATGCTGCAACGGGGATCATTTCAATCAGTGGTGATGCAAACAGGATGTAACAGAGCAGGGCGATGGCGGCGGAGATACCAGAAAGACGCCCGAGTCCGCCGGAGTTGATGTTGATCATGCTCTGACCGATCATCGCACAACCACCCATGCCACCAAAAAAACCGGTGACAACATTGGCAGTGCCCTGGCCGATACACTCTTTATTACCGCGGCCACGGGTCTGGGTGATTTCATCAATCAGGCGCATCGTCAGTAGTGATTCAATCAAACCAATTGCCGCTAACACCAACGAATAAGGCAGGATAATCATCAATGTTTCCCAAGTAAATGGCACTACTGGAATATGAAAATCTGGCAGGCCGCCACCGATTGAAGCAACATCACCCACTGTGCGCACATCAAGATTAAGCAGTGTGACGATAAGGGTTACCACAATAATCGCCGCAAGTGACGATGGAATGACACGAGTAAAGCGTGGTAGATAGTGGATAATTGCCATCGTAACGACAATCAAACCTGCTAGTAGTGCCAAGTCAGGCATCGCAAGCCAGCCTTCTGTACCGTTTACTTTTTCTTCTTTAAACTGTTGTAGTTGAGCAAGAAAAATCACTATCGCCAGGCCGTTTACAAAGCCGAGCATCACTGGGTACGGTACCATGCGGATAAACTTACCGAGTTTCAGGACACCTGCGCTAATCTGGATGGCGCCCATCAGCACAACAGCAGCAAACAGATATTCAACACCGTGATCGGCAACCAGTGCTACCATCACCACCGCCAGCGCACCAGTTGCACCTGAGATCATGCCGGGGCGCCCACCAATAGAGGCTGCAATCAAACCGACAAAAAAAGCAGCGTAGAGACCAACCAAGGGATTAACACCTGCGACGAATGCAAATGCGATTGCTTCTGGTACCATCGCAAGCGAAACTGTCAGGCCTGATAAAAGATCATCTTTGATGTTTTTGTGGGTCGATCGTAGATCAAACATAAGGTGTGCTCTCGAGTGAGGGGCGAATTCGAGGGCAATATTATACAGATAATGCCAGAGTCAAACAACTAATTGGTTTTTATGGTTTTTTTTGTGATGAATGATGAATTCATCGGGATTACTCGGAGATTATCTAACGATTGAGATCCGACGGTGCTGGGTCGAAAACATACCCCTGCGAATTGCCTTCGCAAGGGTAGAAAACAAGTGCATTAACATTACGGTTCTATTTATCCATCAGCTGAAACTTGTGTTGCCTGTAGACCCTTGGGGCCATCTTCAACGTTGTAACTAACGGTTTGTCCTTCTGCCAAGGTTTTAAATCCATCGCCCGCGATTGCTGAGAAGTGAACAAAAACATCTGCACTGCCATCTCCAGGGGTGATAAAACCAAAACCTTTGGATTCGTTAAACCATTTAACGGTACCTGTAACCATGTCATTACCTCTAATCAAAAAATTTTTTCATAATCTACTGCTAGATTACACGACGCATAAGCTAGCAACATCAAATTGAGTGTACCTATTTCCTTACAAAATGTGAACTTCTTATCCGATGCATTACTGGCGGGCTTGTTTTGCAAAAAATAGATTTAACAAGAATGATTTAGAGTATAAACATTTAATATTTATTTGCAGGGTTTCACTGCTGTCTAATCGAAATTTCCAAAAGAAATCTTCAGTTGAATAAACCATAATGGAACCAGCTTAGGTTCAACTTTCGGGACATAGCTAATGTTAATCGCGACTTTATCAAAACCAAGCGCAAAGGCAGGAAGCGCTCCTAAAAATGGACGGCGATTATTGTAATCTTTGCGTGTCATCACAAACCCCACAACACCAGCACTGAAGTAAAAGTCTTCGTAAAGATTATCGAGTGAAAAGCGCCTCATGATTCCGCCACCGGCGTAAAACGAATTTTGTTCATATGAATCTTTGAAAATAGAGGCTGTTAGATAAGGCTGCCAATGTTCTTTGTATATTTCGTAGTCATACTGCAGGCCAAGCCCCCAATTCTTTTCATTAAAAGAACCTTTTTTGGGTTCTTCTTTATGAATGGATTTACCGTTGAGTATCAGGCTATACCCATCTGCTTTTACAGTCTGGCTCGCCGCTAAAAAAAACATTATAAGCGGCAGTGCAATCGTTAAATTCACACTGTTTTGCCAAAACAATGACGATTTAATTGATTTTATTTTCATCGCTTTCTGCACGTCCCTGCTTTAGTGTTACTCATTTACAAAACAGATGAGCTGATATGTCAGTTAGTGTGAAATTGACACTCAAACTATTAAAAGCAATAAACAGGCCAAGCTCTTTATCGTTTTATTGATGAGAATTATCGTTATGGTTAATCACCGCACAATAAGAGGAAAAGCGAAGCTAGGGCGATTAGTTGTCGATAGAGCACGCCGTCGGCCCTTTCGTAGCTACAAATTGGCTACGGCAAAACCAGCGGGGCTTCATAGAAACTGAAAACCACCAAGGTGCCTACCAAAAAAACCTCAACCAAAAACGTTTCAGCATCGACGGCAAGATAAAACTCACCCAGAACGGCGAAACAAGCGAACTCAGCAGCCAGTTCAAACAGGCGATTAACAACAGCACCACCCAATAATTGAATCGGTTACCCAGTTGGTTGACGGCGTTCTCAGCCGCTTTGACGAAGGCAGATAACCCAACGTTGCTGTCACCTAGCCCAGCCTCAAAAAGCACCGGCAAGGCGGGTTGGGATAATACCTACTGACTCAAAGTGATCGAGCTGGAAATTTAAGCCCGATTGGGCTGTAATCTAGAGGTGGGATGAAACAGAGCAGCTTGCCTGTGCTATCATTGCGCGCGCAAAATAATGAATGGTGCCGAGGGAGAGACTCGAACTCTCACGACCAAAGGCCACCGGATTTTGAATCCGACGCGTCTACCAGTTCCGCCACCCCGGCAAAGGGAACGCGGATTATAAAGTGATCGATGCGATGTGACAAGCACGCCGTGTGGGTAATATAGCAACAGATGAACAACCGCAGTAGAGATGATGCAGCT
>QIHH01000083.1 GCA_003230195.1 Gammaproteobacteria bacterium | reverse complement strand
TTGAACGCAAGCTAATCAAATTCATCCCCGATGAATTCAAACTCGATGCCCACCACTGGCTTATTCTGCACGGGCGTTATGTCTGTGTGGCACGCAAACCGCGTTGTGGTGCCTGCATAATTGAGGATCTGTGTGAATATAAACAGAAAGCGATCGAATAGACTGAGACCTTTGCACAATGCAATCACGCGTAAAAATGGCTATAATTTGACCTGTAGATAATAATCCGAGAATTAGCCATGTTTTTTTCGAAAGATCGCCACAAGATGCGTCAGTTCTTTTTTGACATCTGGCAGAAGCAGCTTAATTGCACCATCCCGCTAGAGCCGATGGAACAGATCATCGCTGGCATTATTGAGCAGCACCCAGAATACCACGCACTGCTGGCAGATCCCGATGCGGTGATCGACAAGGACTTCACCCCTGAAATGGGCCAGAGCAACCCATTTTTACATATGTCGATGCATATCGCGATCCAGGAGCAACTCGCCACTCAACGTCCTAAGGGCATTATCGATATCTACCAGACGCTGATCAAAAAATGCAATGATCCACATACCACTGAGCACCAGATGATGGAGCCACTTGGTGATATGCTGATGCAGG
Organism: Gammaproteobacteria bacterium; assembly: GCA_003230195.1. GTDB lineage: Bacteria > Pseudomonadota > Gammaproteobacteria > SZUA-140 > SZUA-140 > SZUA-76. Next base: position 12,264 of record QIHH01000083.1, on the reverse strand, counting down.
CGCAACGTCGCAATACCACCCCCGATGAAAAGTATTATTTAAAGGGGTTACGTAAACTGCTTAAGAAATAAACAATCACAATCGAGAATTCATTGATTACAAAGAAAAAAATAAAGACATATCCACTCAAAACCCATATGTTACGTACTACATTTAATCCATCATCTGCCGCTATATATAAGCATAAGATGTATATTCATAACGTCACTCAGAGGGCCAGCACAGGCACTCGTACATATTAGGGCAATTCTCTTGTTTAATCACCTCACTCAACCAAATAGCAACGTACAAGCCCTCGCCTCACGGGCATTAATGTTGTGGTTTTTACTGGCATCTCTTCTGCCCTTTTGCCTGCATGCGGTACCGACCCAGTGGCAATGGGCCCACCCCACCCCTAATGGCAATCAACACAATAATGTTATCTGGGGGGACGATGAGTTTATTGCCATCGGCGAAGGTGGCAACATCATCAGCAGTCAATCCGGCAGCATCGAAAGCTGGGTAGTAGAACCCTCAGATACCACTGAGAATCTAAATGATATTGCATGGAGTGGATCCCGCTATGTCAGCGTTGGAGACCAGGGAACCATTGTCAGTCGTACTAGCAGCGGGAATTGGGGCATCCGCACATCAACCATCAGCCATCAACTAACCCACGTTATCTGGAATGGGGAACAGTTTCTAGCCATTGGGGAATACACTGCGTCATTTACCCATCCCATCGATGGCGTACAAAACCGACCTTCTGCTGCTATTCTTACCAGCGTATCAGGTTCTAGCTGGCGACTTGAAACCCCCATCCTCAACCCAGACCACTACAGTAACGTACCACCGCCTAGGCTTCGCGGTATCACCTGGGATGGCAGCTTATATGTCGCCAGCAGTGATGATGGCGCTATTTTAACCAGCTATGATGGCATTGCTTGGCATACGCGTTCGATCAATAGCATCGCAAACAATGGTAAATCAGGTTTAAATAAACGCTTTCTAGCCGTGGGGGATAACGGCTTAACACTTAGCAGCAGTGATGGTATCAGCTGGACAAAACGTGCACTCGGCATTTCCGATAATCTACACGATGTAACTTGGGCAGAGGTACACTTTGTAGTGGTCGGTGCAAACGGCACGATTATTTCTACCAGAGACGACGACGGTATAACCTGGGAGACTGAGGCGTCAGGCTCAACTGAAACATTACGTAGCATCACCTTCAATCAAACTTCAAACGTTATCGCCGTGGGTGATAACGGCACGATTCTCTCTCGTACGCTAACGCCGCTGACCTGGGCTCAGCAGGCAGTAAACGCAACTTCAGAGGATCTACACAGTGTCGCTTGGTCTAGTACTTTTAGTTATATTGCAGTAGGCAGCAACGGAACAATGCTGACGAGTACTAATGCCATACTATGGGAGACGGTGACAGACCCGCCCGCGGGACTCACCACTGATTTGCTACATGTTTCATGGCATACTACTGGTGATGGTTTTTTCCTTGCCACCGGAAAAGATGGCACACTCCTCACCACAACCACTAACGCAAATACATGGGTATCACGCGCCAGTAACATCTCCGATGAATGGCTATTCGATAGCACTTGGGATGGCACTCATCATATTGTAGTCGGTAGTAACGGCACCCTGATTACCAGCACTAGCCTTGATGGCAATAGCTGGACGACGCAGAATGCTCAAACCAGTGAGCACCTTTTGAGTATCGCTGTTGATAACACTACCACCTTGATTGGTGGTGAATTCAATCTCCAGATATCCACCAGTGACCCTACTAGCATCATCCCTGCAGATATAATAGCCGGCAGTGGCCGCATTACATCTCATCACCTGAATGATATTCTCTTTGATAATAATAAATACATCGCCATTGGTAACAAAGGTACTATTATCACTAGCGATGATGCCTACGACTGGACCATCCCCACCTTTATCATTGATGGTGGCAGTAATATCGACAACGATTTACTGAGTATTGGAATAGAAAATGCCACCAATGAGCTTCTTATCACGGGTAGATGGGGCACATTCCTGCGCAGTGATGATTCAACAGGAAACACTTGGACATCCGAAGCAACCCCAGTAGACTCGCCTCCATCTCCTAGTGCCAGTACTTTCTACGGTGTTGCTTCAAGCCCGATCAATCCTGATGATTCAATTGTGGTCATCGTAGGTAACGGTGGCGACATCTATACCAGCATTAACAGCGGTACTGACTGGAACCTCACTGCTGGCCCTCTCCAAACCAAAGAAACAATCAATAACCTTGCCAAAAGTGACACAATACTTGTCGCCGTAGGCGATAACGGCACAATTTTAAACAGTAATAATAGAGGGGTGGACTGGGCCCAGGTAACAGCATCATCTTGTGGCCCTAACCATCTACACGCCGTGGCTTGGAGTGATATTACCACTCGATTTGTCGCCGTCGGTGAGAGCGGTACCATCTGTTACAGCGACGACGGTTTCACTTGGCAAACACCTCCCATATCACCCAATCTACCAGACACAGCCAGCGCGCTATACGGTATTGCATGGGGCAAAAATCAATTTATTGCCGTTGGCGGTTCAGCAGTCAACAGTGTTATTTACACCAGTCCATTCGGCGATGAATGGACTCCGCGCAACTCTAGCGAACCGCACACACTACGCGATATCGTGTGGAATGAAGATCACTTTATTGCCATCGGTGATGGCGGTACGATCACCACTAGCCCCAAAGGCATATCCTGGACAAGAAATAACAGCGGCAGTAGCGTTAATCTAAATAGCATTGCAATTGGTGAAAACAGAATCATCGTCACTGGTACTTCCAACTCACCTGCTAGCACCACCATATTAAGGAATAATGATGGCACATGGGTCGGGGGGGATAATCAGGCCGCGCTCCCTGACATCCAAGTCAATGATCTTAGCTTTGGTGGCACTCAATTTACCGCTGTTGCTCCATCAGGCACCATTATGGTTAGCCCTGACGGTGTAGCATGGACACAGGTATTAACTGGCACAAACAGCTTATTCAAAACCGTTCTCTGGGACGAAGGGAAATTTATTGCCGCCGGAGTTGCAGCGCATATCCTGTTCTCAAAAAACCCGGACCTAGTCATTAGCGGGGGCTTTACCACCGAAAAAGTGCGGGAAGGTGAAACCGCTCGCTATATCCTGTCAATCACCAACAGAGGGTTTACAACCGCTGAGCGAACTCAATTTTCAGGGACATTGGCTCGAAACAGTACCTTTTTATCGGCCACCACCACACATGGAAGCTGCGCGATGGGGGTTTCTTTAGTCTGTGATTTTGGCAACCTCACAACAGGTGAAACAATCACTCTCACTGTTAATATTCTGACAACAGCCCTTGGGGTCCAAAGATATACTGGCACCGTAAGTTCAAATGCAATAGATGACAGCGATGAGAATAATAATCGCATCACAATAACCCTTGAGGTGACTCGCGGCAATCCTGATGGCGGCGGCGGCACGATGAGTTACTGGTGGCTAGCAAACATGCTAATCTTCCTGCTCGCCTACAGATACTATTTGAATCACCCTTACCCCACTAGAAACAGATAACCATCTCATTGCAAGCACAACGCGACTAAGTTGAACGCTATAAATTCATTCAAATAAACGAGGTATCTGGTCGTTTCCATCCCTCATTTCAAAGAAGCACATCTGGTAGTCACCTCGAAGCCCTCCTAGCAATTAATCAGTTCCCACTTCCCGCACAACAAATCGAGAAACTCAACATTTATTCCGGCCACTCAAGCGTGTAATCAAAAAGGATTGTGTGGTGGTCAGCACTACAGATAAAGTCAAATTCAAGTACCCAGTCACCACCCATTGAAAACTCACCACTATCAGCAGTGTAAATTCCAACTTTAGCCTGATCAATCATCAACACAAACACTTTATCAAGAGACATCTCATGCTCCGGCATGTATTGACGAAAGCGCACAGTACAACTATCAACAGGCTGATTGATGCCATCTCTAATAGAAAATTCAATACTCGCTTTGCTGCCCACTTTTAAAGGTGCAGGATCACTCTTTAGCTGCAATTGATAACCACCAATCGCACCTGTTTTAACCGGTTGAAAATCTGAACAGGCTGTCAGCAGTAACACCCACCCCGCAACGGCTATATAACTTACAATTTTCATCTCTTATTTGCTCCCATCGGTGTTTACCTGCTTTTCTTTTGAATCAATTCAATTTTGTAACCATCTGGATCTTCAACAAAGGCGATCACCGATGTGCCCCCTTTCATTGGCCCTGCATCACGCACCACATTACCGCCACGAGCACGAATATCAGCACAGGCACAATAGGCATCGTCAACTTCCAGTGCAATATGGCCAAAGGCATTCCCCTGCTCATAGCTGTTCACATCCCAGTTATGGGTGAGTTCAATAACGGCCCCCGCAGACTCATCATCATAACCAACAAAAGCCAGAGTGAAGTGCCCATCAGGGTAATCATTACGCCGCAGCAGGCGCATTCCAAGCACCTCAGTATAAAAGCTGATTGAAGCATCAAGATCTATCACACGAATCATAGTATGAAGTAGTCGCATAGGGCTCTCAATTATTTATCGTTAAAAAGATTAACCAACGGCATTGGCTTTGCAATATAGTAACCTTGCGCATAATCAATCCCCAAATTCTTTATACACTTGTAAATCTCACCGTTTTCTACAAATTCGGCAATGGTTTTAATCTTCATCACATGGCCAATATGGTTAATCGACTCGACCATGGCACAATCAATCGGGTTATCCACAATACTCCGAATAAAGCTACCATCAATTTTCAGGTAATCCACTGGCAAATTTTTAAGGTAAGCAAATGATGATAAACCACTGCCAAAATCATCCAGCGAAAAACGACAGCCGAGCATTTTAAGTTCAGAAATAAAATGAATCGCCTCGCTCAAATTTGAGATCGCGGCTGTTTCAGTGATTTCAAAAGAGATGTTGTATGGTAATACATCATACTTGGCAAACTGTTCACGTAGGTATCCCATCAAACCAGCATCACTCAATGAGGCGCCAGAGAGATTTATCGCATAGGTAATATCATCTCTACCACTCGCTTCACAAAAAGAGAATAGATTACGAATCACCCAACGATCAATCGCAGGCATTAAATCAAATCGTTCTGCAGCTGGAATAAATGCCATCGGGAAAATAAGCTTACCTGTCTCATCCCGCAAGCGCAGCAATACCTCGACATGCATCTTCTCATTGACATCTTTCAACGGCACAATCGGCTGGTAAAACAGCTCAAAACGGTTTTCTTCTAGTGCTTGATTAATGCGAGAAACCCATTGCATTTCACCATGACGCGCCACCAATTCTTCATCATCCGGTTGATAAACGTAGACTCGATTGCGCCCCTTATCCTTAGCGACATAACAAGCGGAGTCTGCCGCACTCAATAAATCAGTCGTGCCACTGCTACCAGCCTCAATCGCAACAAGCCCAATGCTCGCACCAATTTCGAAACTTTTATCTTGCCACACAAAACGAAATTCTTTTACCGTATGACAAAAATCCCCTGCAATTTGTTCCGCTTTATCCAAATGACAATTGCCAAGTAATATACCAAATTCATCACCGCCAAGCCTCGCCAATGTGTCTCGTTCCCTCACCTGAGCCTGTAATAAAGCGGTCAACTGACGCAATAGCTCATCGCCAGCCACATGGCCGCAGGTATCATTTACAATTTTGAATTGATCCAGATCTATATAGCAGAGCGCATGCTTCTTGTTCTCCTCTCGAGCACTCTCCAGCAACAGTGCCAGACGACGTTCAAATTCACGGCGATTGATCAAACCAGTTAATGCATCGTGTGTTGCTTGGTACGAAACTTTATTGGCAAGTCCTCGTAGTTCAGTGACATCATGGAAAATGATCACCACACCGACAACCACACTATCTCGATCCAGGATTGGGCTAGCCGTCACCTCTACTGCAAACTCTTTTCCTGTAAATTGATTAACAATCACCTGTCCAGGTAATGCCACCCTGTTACCCTTTTGCAAACAGGCATTGATTGGACTTTCGATTGTTTTATGTGTCTCCTCATCAAAAATATTCAACACTTCATTTAACGAATACCCTCGACATGCATCAAACTCAACACCCGCTAACATTTCTGCACGAGGGTTCATATAGTCGACCAAACCAAGTGCATTAGTCGTAACAACACCATCACCAATCGCTTCAAGGGTAATTTGCGCTCGCTCTTTTTCTTTAAAAAGGGCGCGTTCAAGCCTTTTATGTTCTGTTACATCCGTTCTAATCGCCACATATTGATAAGGACTTCCGCTCGAATCCACAAACGGCACAATCGTCGAATCCACCCAGAAATAATCGCCATTTTTCTTCTGGCTCCTCATCTCACCATGCCATACATCACCCGCTGTAATCGTTGCCCATAAGCCATCAAAAAAAACATCGGGATGATAGCCTGAATTCATCACACGATGGTTTTTACCAATCAACTCATCCCGTTTAAATTGGCTAACATCACACAACTTATCATTGGCATAAGTAATAAGCCCATCGCTATCGGCAATACTCACAATTGAGTGTTGATCCAGTGCAAATTTTTGGTAATTAAGATCTCTCACCGTGCGTCTTAGTTTTATCGCACTATTTTTCAGTTGCCACATAATAAATGCAACGTAAATTAAAAGTGAAACGGTAATAAGGTAGAGATATAAGCGATAGATATTAGTGCGCCGCACTAACTCTTCATGATTACGATTGTATAATGAAGAAAGTAGATCAACTTGTCGCACCAGCAATGGTGAAGTCAAACTCAGAATCATAGCATCTACCACTTGTTTTTCATTCACCACCACCTTCACATGCTGAATCAGGCGAAGGACATCTTCCTGTAACAGCTGCGGAAAACGATCCACCGAGTTAGTGACCAGTTCAGAATCATTAATCACATGAAGCCGCAGTCCAGCACTCGCATTGATGTTATAGCTGAGCACATCCCTGACCATATCACTCAGCACCACGACCACCGACATCTCTGCATTATGCCCGATCATCCTTGCCATTAATTGATCCATCAGTGCTGGTATGTAATGAACAGAATTTCTCAGAATAGCATTATGTGCTTTAAATGACTCCAACTCCTCTTCCTTGGCAAGGATAATCGCCTGTATCGCATCAAGGTGCTGGTCGATATCAACATCACCTTGGTGGTATATCCCGTATGTCCCGGCAGTTACCTCAGCATGCTTCTCCCTCAGCTGCTGCATCCATAAAACCAACGGATCATAGTGAGATAACAGCTCGTTGCGAGAACGAAGCACATCGCGGCCAAGATTGGCATCAAGCTGCTGCAGGTGAGATAAGTTATTTAATATTGAGTTATAGCTTTTTCCTTCTACCGCCTGCGTCTTAACGTAAAGAAAGGTCATCAATAACACCGCAATAACAGCAACGATCAACTGCTTCACATTAGACGAGTTCATAACTCATCACCATATTGAACACCACTCAAAGAATGGAGAAACGCCACAATTAACTGTGCATCATCAAGCGGAATAGGACGTCCAAGTTGAAAAGTAGCCATGACCATCACAGCCTGCTCAAGTGTATCGGCAGTTCCATCGTGAAAATATGGCGCTGTCAAAGCCACATTGCGTAGACTTGGCACACGAAAACGATATTTATCATCCTCGTTACCCGTTACATTAAAGCGCCCAAGATCGGCCTCTAGAATGACTTTTCGGTCAGCAAAGAAATCGCCCATTACGCCAAACAGCTGAAACATATTGCCACCCACATTACCGCCCTGGTGACAGGCAATACAGCCATACGATTTAAATAACTGATAACCATCCCGCTGTTCAATACTGAGTGCTTGCTCATCGCCAAGCAGAAAACGGTCAAATGCAGCATCGGGCGTGACTAAGGAGCGTTCAAATTCAGCAAGCGCGTCAATCACATGTTTTTTTTGAATACGGTTTTCAGCATAAATCCGAGAAAATAACGGCTGGTACTCAGCAATAGAGGCCAGTGTACTCAATACCTCATGCCACTCAGCGCCCAGTTCTGTCAGGCTGGTAATAGATTCATCCACTTGTGCTTCAAGCGTAGTCACTCGGCCATCCCAGTACCATCTGAAATTATTAGCACTATTATAGATACTAAGGGTATTAATTCGGCCACGAGAGGCATCACCACCAATCGCATGAGACTCACCGTCAACACCCCCTCGACTTAGCACATGACAAGTACCACAAGAAATATCACCTTCAGGGGAGAGGCGCTTATCCTGAAACAACTTATGCCCCAGCGCCACCTTATCGTGATTGAGAGCTCGAGGTTTTACTACTGGTTGCAACGGCTCATGAATGAATTGCTGCGCTGGCAATTTTGAAATATAAAAAGGGTCTGCGTGAATGATCGTTGGCACGACAATATTTTCATCATCATAGGCGAAATTCCCCAACATCCAAGGTAAGGAAGTGAGAAACAACAACAGCAACACACCATAGACAATATTGCTTTTCATTTATACGCCCAACATTCCAACATCAGAACAAGAGGCCAATGGTCAGTGGAAATTAATCATTATTCACATAGTCCATTGTCTACCAAGCACAGTAACCACATCAAGACCTACCGCTTTTTTGCAGCAATACGAAGACGCAATGCATTTAATTTAATAAAACCTTCAGCATCCTGCTGGTTATAACTTCCCGCATCATCTTCAAAGGTCGCAATATTGGCATCAAATAGACTATCTGACTGTGATTGACGCCCCACGACAACCACATTGCCTTTGTATAGTTTGAGACGCACAACACCATTAACCCGCGCCTGAGAGGCATCAATCATCGCTTGCATCATTTCGCGCTCAGGGCTCCACCAGTAACCATTATAAATCAAGGTGGCGTAACGTGGCATCAATTCATCTTTTAAATGCGCCACTTCACGATCTAAAGTAATTGATTCAATCGCACGATGCGCTTTCAACATGATGGTGCCTGCGGGTGTTTCATAACAACCACGAGACTTCATCCCTACATAGCGGTTTTCAACAATGTCATCACGACCAATACCGTTTTCACCACCCACTTTATTCAGGTGACGCATCACCTCAGCAGGACTCACCTCGTGACCATCGATCGCAACGATGTCACCCGCTTGGTAGGTCAATTCCAGATAAAGCGCCTGATCCGGGGCCTGTTCTGGGCTCACTGTCCAACGCCACATTTCAGGCTCTGGTTCAGCCCATGGGTCTTCCAGAATATCACCCTCATAAGAGATATGCAGCAAGTTGGCATCCATCGAATATGGCGATTTCTTACCACGTTTCTGCTCAACCGCAATATTGTGCTGCTCAGCATAGGCCATCAATTTTTCACGCGAATTAAGATCCCATTCACGCCACGGTGCAATGATTTGAACATCAGGCTTCAACGCATAGGCACCCAGTTCAAAGCGCACCTGATCATTCCCTTTACCCGTTGCACCGTGAGAGACCGCATCGGCCCCCGTATCATTCGCAATTTCAATCAAACGCTTAGCGATCAGTGGTCGCGCAATCGACGTGCCCAGCAGGTATTCACCCTCATAAACAGCATTGGCGCGAAACATCGGGAAGACATAGTCTCGCGCATACTCGTCACAAAGATCCTCAATATAGATATCCTTAATCCCCATCGCCTCAGCCTTTAGGCGTGCAGGTTCCACCTCTTCACCCTGACCAATATCAGCGGTAAAAGTCACTACTTCGCAGTGATACTCATCCTGCAGCCATTTGGCAATAATGGAGGTATCAAGACCGCCAGAATAGGCCAGTACAACTTTTTTGACATCTGTGTGCGACATTCAAATTAATCCTGTAAATAGAATGGTTTCTTCAACTGGAATTATAGCGCAAATGACGTTAACCAGCTGGAAAATAACATCATTGCGACTTAATTTTTGCTAAAAATCCAACTCATAACATCAGACATTTATCCCAAAGAAACAGATTGTCGCAAACGTGCACACCATCGCTTCAACATAAAATTGGAGAAAACAACGCCAAACGATAGTAATATCATGCGGTAGACCCACTTACGCTCAACCTTACAGGCAACTCCGACATCAAGCCAGCTCGACTGTTGTGATAGCTGCACCAGCGTTTTAAGCCCAATTAACATAGGCCACAACACCGCTAGTCGCAGGCGCACACAGCGTCGCGGCAGTGCCACCACATACTGCTCTGCTGCCATATAGTGATCCAATGCACAATGAATACCCTTGATCAAGAGCGGGCGCGCCGACGCACTATTCGCAACATTCATTAAATCATGCGGCGTCAACGCCATTTCATCCAGCCATGATTGCGGCAAATAACAGCGCCCCATGCGAAGATCACGCGGCACATCTCGTAGAATATTGGTCAACTGCAGCCCTTTACCAAAGCGAACACCCAATTGCGAGTAATACCGCTGATCTGATTGCCAACACTCAAGTGGGTCAACATGGGCGATCGAAATATCAGTCCAGAATTCCCCCACACACCCCGCCACCAAGTAGGTGTAACGATCTAGTTGATCATCACGTTCGAGTGCAACCGCCACCACCTCACCACTATTTTTCGACATAGGAAAGCTTTCGAGGTCACTCACCATCCCTTCGGTTAAAGTCAAGACAACTTTACGAATCATCGCCCGGTCAGGTGCTGTCTGCCGTAGCAGTAATTCAAACAGCAGAGACAACATCACCAGCAACTTATTTTCAAAGGCATGGTCAAGCTGCCCGGTAAAACCTATCTGCAAACGTTCCAACACAGCATGAGACGGCTCATCCAATTGCAGTTGCGCACGTAGATGATGCAATGCATCACAACGCCTGTCCGCAGAAACTATCTTCGTATCCGCAATGGTATCAGCGGCTCGCGCCAATAGGTAAGCGACACTGATTGGCTCACGCAATTGCGGCGGCAACACACGCAATGTGAGATAAAAACTGCGCGATACGCCTTGTAATAAATCCTTCAGTAAATAGTTTCGTTGTACATCGTCGAGTGTTCCCGGTAGAAATGAGGCTGATTCAGGCGACATCTGTTTTTCCTTCCACCGTGCTCAACAGCAGATCCGCGAGTACAAAGACGTCGCGCTCTACCACCTCATTCAACGATACATTACTATCACCATCAATCATGGTTTGCGACCATTCAACAGTCGAACTACCCCATAGCGAAAAGACCGTATCAAACTTATTTTGCTGGCTCAATACATCCAGCGCCCACGCGCTATTTTTGTCACTGCTCGAGAAGAGCAAAACTTTTTTTTTCATGCTTTATTTTCCCAAATAGCAAGAACGGTTCTTAATTTAAACATCGCACAATTACTTGCCAGCCCTCACCAACCCACCAAGCCCTTGCTGTTCCAGTTTATGCTCCAGATAGTTGCGTATCGTCGCAGCATCATCATATTGTAAAGCTTTGTCTAATACTTGGCGTGCATCAGTCACGGTAAAACTTCGTATCACTGATTTCACACGCGGCATGCTTGCCGCGCTCATACTCAAACCACTCACCCCCATCCCTAGCAATAACAATGTCGCCACAGGGTCACCCGCCACTTCACCACAAATACTCACCGGTTTTCCCGCTAGGTTTGCTGCCGAAATAATTTGCATCAACGCTCGCAGTACCGCAGGGTGCAACGAATCATAAAGCGATGCTACCCGCGGATTATTTCGGTCAATAGCCAGCAAATATTGTGTAAGGTCATTGGTACCGACCGAAAAAAAATCAACGCGCGAAGCAAGTACCTCCATCTGATAAATCACCGATGGTACCTCTACCATAATCCCAACCTGTGGCATCACTACCGGCTCACCCGTCGCTAGCAACTCCTGGTGCGCGCGCCCAATAAGCTGCAACGCACGATCAACCTCAGCCACATTGCTGATCATCGGCAGCATCAATCGAAGATTATTCAAACCGATATTTGCTCGCATCATCGCGCGCAACTGAACTAAAAAAATCTCGGGGTGATCAAGCGTAATACGTATCCCCCTCCAACCTAAAAAAGGGTTTTCTTCTTCGATTGGAAAATATGAAAGCGCCTTATCACCACCCACATCAAGCGTGCGTAACGTCACTGGTCGCGGTGCAAAGCCCTCCAGAACCTCGCGATAAATCGCACGCTGCTCTTCTTCACCCGGAAAACATTCTCGTATCATAAAAGGAAATTCAGTACGATAAAGTCCAACCCCTTCCGC
>QIHH01000115.1 GCA_003230195.1 Gammaproteobacteria bacterium | reverse complement strand
TGATCCTGCTCCGTGTGATTATGCGATCTCAGCGATCAAAGAAATTCTGGAGACCACCGATATGCCAATGTTTGGCATCTGCCTTGGCCATCAACTACTGGCGCTTGCCTGTGGTGCTGAGACGGAGAAGATGAAGTTTGGCCACCACGGGGCCAACCATCCCGTGCAGGATCTTGATAGCGGCGCGGTGATGATTACCAGCCAAAATCATGGTTTCGCAGTAGCAGAGGCGACGCTACCAGCAACACTGCGCGCAACGCATCGTTCGCTGTTTGACCAATCGCTGCAAGGGATTCACCATACTGAGAAACCTGCCTTTGGTTTTCAGGGGCACCCTGAGGCGAGTCCGGGGCCACAAGATGCTGGCTTACTGTTTGATCACTTTATCGATCTGATGCGACAGCGTTAATCGAGTCAGTGATGAATGATTACCTGAACCTTTATTGCGACTTTTTACAGAAATAAAAAATGCCAAAACGTACAGATATTAAAAGTGTTCTAGTGATTGGCGCAGGCCCGATTATCATTGGCCAGGCGTGTGAATTTGACTATTCCGGTGCACAGGCGTGTAAAGCGCTACGCGAAGAGGGTTACCGTGTTGTGCTGGTGAATTCAAATCCAGCGACCATCATGACAGACCCCGAAATGGCTGATGCGACCTATATTGAGCCTGTTTGCTGGCAGACGGTGGCGAAGGTTATTGAGAAGGAACGCCCCGATGCGCTGCTGCCAACGATGGGTGGACAAACAGCATTGAACTGTGCGCTTGATCTTGCACGTGAAGGGGTGCTGGACAAATTTTCGGTACAGATGATCGGTGCGTCAAGCGATGCGATTGATATGGCTGAAGATCGTGATCGCTTCCGTAAGGCGATGGATGAAATTGGCCTTGAGTCACCACGTTCAAGCATTGCTCATAGCATCGAAGAGGCGTTCCAAGTGCAGAAAAAGGTGGGGTTTCCTACTGTTATTCGCCCCTCGTTCACGCTCGGTGGGAGCGGTGGTGGTATTGCTTACAACCGCGAAGAGTTTGTTGAAATCTGCACACGTGGTTTGGACCTTTCACCGACCAACGAACTGTTGATTGAAGAGTCTCTGGTTGGCTGGAAAGAGTATGAGATGGAAGTAGTACGTGATTGTAACGATAACTGCATTATCATCTGTTCGATTGAAAACTTTGATCCGATGGGTGTTCATACCGGTGATTCCATTACGATCGCGCCAGCATTAACGCTGACCGATAAAGAGTACCAGAAATTACGTGATGCTTCGCTGGCTGTCCTGCGCAAAATTGGTGTTGAGACCGGTGGCTCAAATGTGCAGTTTGGGATCAACCCTAAAGATGGTCGTCTGATTATTATTGAGATGAATCCGCGTGTCTCTCGTTCATCGGCACTGGCCTCTAAAGCGACTGGCTTTCCAATTGCGCGGGTGGCGGCAAAGCTTGCGATTGGCTACACCCTTGATGAGTTGAGTAATGAGATTACCGGCGGCGCAACCCCCGCATCGTTTGAACCGACCATTGATTACATCGTGACCAAGGTGCCGCGTTTTACCTTTGAGAAGTTTCCGAAAGCAGATTCACGCCTGACTACGCAGATGAAGTCGGTGGGTGAAGTGATGGCGATAGGGCGCACCTTTCAGGAGTCGTTGCAGAAAGCACTGCGCAGCCTTGAGACCGGCATGGATGGCCTCAATGAGATGATTGACATCGCATCTGAAGATGCGCTTGAAGTTATTCAGCAAGAGCTTGGATCGCCGGGGCCAGATCGTATCTGGTACATCGCCGATGCCTTTCGTTATGGCTTGTCTGTCGATGAAATCTTTAACCTGTGCATGGTTGATCCCTGGTTTCTGGCGCAGATTCAACACTTGGTTGAACTTGAAAAGGGCATAAAAGGACGTGCACTGGAAAGCTTTGAGCGTGATGAACTCTATGCACTTAAACGTAAAGGTTTTTCTGACCGTCGCATGGCCACACTGCTCGGCTCCGACGAAGATAAGCTGCGTGCACTGCGCCATGAGCTTGATGTTCACCCTGTCTATAAACGGGTTGATTCGTGTGCCGCTGAATTTGCGTCGAGCACTGCCTATCTCTATTCGACCTATGAAGAGGAATGTGAGGCTGCACCTTCCACGCGCGATAAAATTATGGTGCTCGGCGGTGGCCCTAACCGCATTGGGCAGGGCATCGAATTTGATTACTGCTGTGTGCAGGCTGCCTTTGCGATGCGTGAAGATGGTTATGAAACCATTATGGTTAACTGTAACCCCGAAACAGTTTCGACTGATTACGATACATCAGATCGTCTCTATTTCGAGCCGCTGACACTGGAAGATGTACTGGAAATTATTGCGCTTGAAAAACCGAAGGGTGTGATAGTACAGTATGGGGGCCAGACGCCATTAAAACTCGCGCGTGCGTTGGAAGCGGCAGGTACACCAATTATTGGCACCTCACCCGATGCGATAGATCTTGCCGAAGATCGTGAACGTTTTCAGCAGTTGATTCAGAACCTGAATTTGAAGCAGCCACCCAATGCCACTGCACGTACCGAGGCGCAGGCGGTTGAGTTAGCGCAAGGCATTGGTTTTCCATTAGTGGTTCGCCCATCTTATGTGCTGGGTGGGCGTGCGATGGAAATTGTGCACAATAAAGATGACCTGAAACGTTACATGACCGAAGCGGTGCAGGTATCAAACGACTCACCTGTTCTGTTAGACCATTTCTTGAGTGATGCGATTGAACTTGATGTCGATGCGGTTTGTGATGGTCATGATGTGGTGATTGGCGGCATCATGGAACATATTGAGCAAGCGGGTATTCACTCGGGTGATTCAGCCTGTTCATTGCCAACTTATAGTCTTGACCCTGCGGTTGTTGACCGTGTACGTCAGCAGACAAAGCAGCTTGCTCTGGGGCTTAAGGTAAAAGGGCTGATGAATATTCAGTTCGCGGTTAAAGGCGATGATATTTATGTGATCGAAGTGAACCCTCGTGCATCACGTACCGTACCGTTTGTTTCAAAAGCATGTGGTATTTCACTGGCACAAATTGGTGCGCGCTGTATGGCGGGCACTACGTTGGCTGATCAGGGGGTTACTAAAGAGATCATTCCAGACTACTATTCGGTAAAAGAGGCGGTATTCCCATTTGCCAAATTTCCGGGTGTTGATATCTTGCTGGGGCCAGAAATGAAGTCAACCGGTGAAGTGATGGGGGTTGGCCGTACCTTCGCAGAGGCTTTCGCTAAAGCGCAGTTAGGGGCTGGTGTGGTATTACCACGCAGTGGCCGTGTCTTTATCAGTGTGCGTGATGGAGACAAAGCTAAGGCCGTTGAAGTTGCCCGGATATTAAGCGAAATGAAGTTTGAGCTTGTCGCGACCAGTGGTACTAGGGATGCAATTGAGCAGGCCGGCATCACTTGTGAGTTGGTGAATAAAGTGGCTCAGGGTCGTCCACACATTGTGGATATGATTAAAAATAATGAAATTAATTTTATTATTAATACCACCTCAGGAAAACGTGCGATTTCTGATTCGAGCCAGATTCGACGTGCAGCATTGCAACAGAAAATAACCTATACCACGACGATTGCAGGGGCTCACGTAACCGCGTTGGCACTGCAAAAAATTGATCAAGATGATGTCAATAGTCTACAAGACCTGCACAAGGAGTTAAACATATGAACAAGGTTCCTTTAACATTGGCGGGTGCTGAAAGCCTGCGTAAAGAGCTGGAAGAGCTGAAAACAGTGGCGCGACCTCGCGTGGTCGCAGCGATTGCTGAGGCACGTGCTCATGGTGATCTAAAAGAAAATGCCGAATACCATGCTGCAAAAGAGCAGCAGAGTTTTATTGAAGGGCGCATAAACGATATTGATGGAAAGTTGAGTAATGCAGAGATCATTGATGTGACTAAACTCAATGCGGCTGGCAAGGTTGTCTTTGGTGCAACGGTTGGTCTGTGTAATGAAGAGACTGGCGAAGAGGTGACTTATCAAATTGTCGGTGTTGATGAGGCGGACATCAAAGTGAATAAAATTTCTGTTAGCTCACCCATCGCACGTGCAATGATTGGTAAAGAGATAGAGGATATTGCAGCCGTACAGGCACCGGGTGGTGTTAAAGAGTATGAGATCCTCTCAATCAAATATGTCTAAATCATTTCTTCAGAGGGACTAGCATGACTATTTTAACCTGCACACGTTTGCTCGCGATTGAACGCCTTTTATTGGCACTATGGGTGGGTGGCATCTGTGTCATCGGTTACCTAGTGACGCCAGTCCTCTTTGCGACACTGACTGATGAGCGTCAGTTGGCTGGCATGCTTGCCGGTAAAATGTTCTCTGCCATTAACTGGGCTGGGCTGGTGATCGGAACGCTGCTATTGACAGGTGCTGTTATCGGTGCCGGTACTCAGTGGTTACGTCAGTGGCGTTGCTGGCTGCTGGTTTCGATGTTGACTGTTGTGGTGCTGATGCTGTTTGTGATTCAGCCTATGATGGCAGATTTAAAGTTGCAGGGGCCAGTGATAAATGGCAGTGAACTTGCTGCTGAATTTGGGCGTCTGCATGGCATCTCTTCTACTCTTTATCTATTGATGTCATTGTCAGGGTTAACGTTAGTTGCTGCTGGTTTGCGTCAACCTTAGTTTTTTCAGATAAAAACAAAAAATAGAATCATCCCAAGCAGCATACGGTAAACTACAAATGGTACCATGCCGATCTTATCTAATAGCTTGAGAAAAAAGTGGATGCAAACGTAAGCACTGAGGCCGGAGATAATCGAGCCGGTGATGAGTGCCTGCCAGTCAACGGCGGTCTGTGCCTGTACTAGGTCAAGTGTGACGAACATTCCTGAAAGCACAATTACCGGGATCGACAGTAAAAATGAGAAGCGGGCGGCAGCAGAGCGGGTAAGACCGAGCATCAGGCAGGCGGTGATGGTGATGCCGGAGCGCGAGGTGCCAGGGATCAGCGCGATCGCTTGGGCGAAGCCGACAATGATGATATCGCGCATGCTAAGGCTATGTTCATCACGCTTGCGTTTGCCGGTTTTGTCTGCCCATAAGAGTAACAGACCGAAGAGGATAGTGGTGGTGGCGATCACCAGTTCTGAGCGCAGTGAGGTTTCGATTACCCCTTTGAACATCAGACCGCAAAGACCAACTGGAATAGTGCCGATCAGTACGCCCCATGCGAGGCGGCTCTCGGGTGTCTGTTTGCGGGTGGTGAGTGAGCGTAGCCAATCACGGCTCATTAGTTTGAGTTCTTTTCTAAAATAGATGACGACAGCGGCGAGCGTGCCAACGTGAACGGCAACATCAAACGCTAGGCCTTGGTCAACCCAGCCAAAGAGTTTGGGTACCAGAATCAGGTGAGCGGAGCTTGAGATCGGCAGGAACTCGGTCAGTCCCTGAATCAGTGCCAATATGAACTGCTGGAAAAAATCCATCTAAGTGAGTCGCCTGAAGTTTAGCGGTGATCGTCTGAATGAGTAATAACGGGTGGTGAAACAGAACCCTTTAATTGCTCTACATACATAATGGTGGCACCCGCAACGGCGGCAGGCATGACGAAAAAATTGACCAGCGGGATCAAGGTGCAAAAGAGTGAGGCACTACCAAAACCAAAGGCGACAAAGCGTTTCTCTTTGACGATCGCTTTTGAATCCTTAAACAGTACACCGTGATTTGAAAGTGGGTAATCGCTGTATTCAAGTGCTAGCATCCATGCGCCAAAGATAAACCAAATGGCGGGGGCGAAAATATTGATGAAGGGGATAAAAAATAGCACGGTGAGTGGAATTGCACGCGAAATAAAATAGCCAAACTTACCGGCTTCACTGATGATTGCTGGGACGACACCTTTTGCAACATCACTCCAATTGCTTTCTGGTAGTGTAGAAGCAGGGTCTAGCTGTTTCTCAACAGCTTCCGAGAGTACACCATTAAAAGGGGCTGCAATCAGCAATGCGAGGTGTAGGCAGAAGGTGAAGCTCACCAGTAAAAAGGCGATTAAAAATACTGGCCATAACAACCAGTCAAGCCACTGTAGCCATTCTGGCAAGCTGCCTATGACGTAATCGAGCAGCATGTCTATCTGATTGATCCCAAGCCAGATAAGCAGACTAAAGATGATCAGGTTGATCAGCATCGGGATGATCACAAAGCCGCGAATACCGGGCTTGAAGAGCATAAAGTAGCCGCGAAGCAGGTAAGAGGCACCGATAAAAGGTTGGGCAATCACTATTTTATTAATCCTGGGGAGATGAAAGTAAGCTAGGCGTGCTTAAACAATCAGCTTATCAACCTAGTATGGCTGATTTTATTAGTTTTTCACGAGGAAGGCAAAGTCGACTTGAGCATGAGATGGTTGCAGGAAATTTCTTTTGTATGAAAAACAAAACGACGTCACTGCATATTCTAGCTTAGTTAAACCTGATATCACAAAGAGTGATTGCATGCGTTCTAAATTTTTTCTTGAGTCTTTTTAAGCGGTTTTTTGTGACTGACTTATCGTATTTCCCCTCAAAATACAGACGCCGTTGGTCGATATCTTTAGTGGTTATTTCTAGTCGGAACCAACTAACCTGTGGTTCCAGCGTGGGAATTTTTAAAATTAAAACAACCGTTACTGGAGTCTTCTGATGTTTGGGATGACGAAATCGGCACTAAAATGTCTGTATTTGCTGTTGGCGCTACTATTTAGCTCATCACTCATGGCTGAAAGTTATGATAGCTATGCGCTTGCTGAAGGTGGGCGACTCTACGATAACTGGGCGCTAGAGCTGGGTAAAGAGGCCCCCAATAGCACTCATCCGGGGTATAACGACTATAAAGGTAAAAAAAGAGGTGCGGCAACTTGGCGTTGTAAAGAGTGCCATGGCTGGGATTATGAGGGTGCAATGGGGCGATATGGAAAAGGGGAACATTACACCGGCACAAAGGGAATTTCTGCCTACCGAGGTGCTTCGGTTGACAAGATAGTGACGGTACTGCGCAATGATAATCATGGTTTTGATCGCGTCTTGACAGCTGAACAGTT
Source organism: Gammaproteobacteria bacterium (assembly GCA_003230195.1). Lineage (GTDB taxonomy): Bacteria > Pseudomonadota > Gammaproteobacteria > SZUA-140 > SZUA-140 > SZUA-76. Next base: position 6,304 of record QIHH01000115.1, on the reverse strand, counting down.
GATGAAGGTTGCAGCCTTTGTGGGTCAGGGACTAATCAATATGCGAGCCGTTATTAACCCGAGGACAAAAAAGGTTGCTGGTGAAGCCAGCAAAGGGCGGTTGACGTATCAGGAACAATGCACGCTTTGCCATGGCAGTTCAGGCAAGGGACGTAATCTGTCGAAAAAAAGAGGCCAAAAACGTTATCTTGGTGATGTCGCCAATCAAAACCCATGGAAAGCGATGCACAAAATTCGTTTTGGCCATCCAGGCAAGTTTTATACTAACAAGTATGATGTAGAAGGACGGCCGCGTATGAATATGCCTGCTATGCTCGGCGTGGTTCCGCTTGTAGGGCAGGTAGATCTGCTTGCTTATCTGATGAGCTTGCCTATAAAGTAGTTTTTTAAATGGTAATATGTATGTTACCGAGATTAGAGTAAAATGCTAACTATCTCTCAGTTTATGATTGATTTGTGTATAATTTAGTGGGTGGTGATATTTAATGGTAGCAGGAATTATGGCTCAGTTACCTGAGCTGCAGAAGTCTTTCGATAGGTAAATAACAAAAACGGTGATTGCTCAAATTCAGAGCAAATCTACGCCCTAGGCTCTCGCTGATCCAGTGAGGATAGCGAATGGAAATTGGGCTGTAAAACCAAAAAATGGGGTTTCTTCGCTTTTACAACTCAATAATCGGCAGTCTATTCGTAAAGTAAAAACCCTTGGGCCTGGTGAAGAGGGAAATATTACTTATCAACTCAATTCCGCATTGCTGGGTGGTTCCAGTTATCCTATTTTGACAGCAGCGCTGGGTGTTGCAGCCGGTTTAGCCAGTGGTGGGGCGGGCTTGTTATTCACTATTGGTACAACAGGTTTGAATCTGGGCCAAACAAATCAGCGTGTTTTAGCTCGTGTAGGCGATGAAATATGGCATATCGAGGAAATAGGGAAAGTTAAAAATGGGGGGAGTATGAGGCGGTTTATGTCACGTCATTCTTTCTTGTTGACCCATTTCGGAAGCAGGTACCAACAAAAGGCTGGTTGGTACATGAAGAGCGAAAAAAATGATTCTGAGTTAATTGGTTAATATTAAAGTGGGTGTTATTATTTTCAATTTACTAACTTAGAGATGCACTTGATGAACGTTGTGACTAAAAAGAGACTGGCGACTGTCTGGCTCATAATATTGGCCTCGCTGCTTAGTGCGTGTAGTACCTCGCCCGTTTCATCGTATGACCAGCTTTGCCAAATCTATTCAGAGATCGCGCCTCAGGCAATGGCCCTTGACGTTAAAGAGGGGAAGCTGGCTGATACAATTGAGAGTGAAATGCCCATTTTTTTCGAATCGGATTATGTCAACATAATAACAGCCGACCGGATTAAACGCTTTGCGCTGATTAAGTCGATGGCCGACAACGAGGGACAAGCCGATTGGCAGTGCAAGACGATGGAACGTTATTTCGCTGGCGAATTTGATTAGCTTTAAATAGGCGGTTGAATCCCGCTGTGTACTGCCCTGTATTTCTCGACAGGTGATTCCGTAGTGAAGTAGCGATACAATTACCGCCTTTTCCGCAGAAAAATATAGCGTCCACACCGTCATTCCTTTGTGCTTTTAAACGGAATCCAGTCTAAAAAATGCTTTTTTATCATTTCTAATGAAATATTGCATATGAGTCGATATCTTTATATAATTTCATATGAAATTGACCGATTGAGGTGGTTTATGAGTGAGTCACAGCGAGATGCCAGGCCCGATAGAGAAACAGTGCTCACCAGCGCATTGCTCAGGGCCGCGGAGTTAATCGGCATGACCGATGCTGATTTAGCTCAGACAATCGGCACAAGTCCATCCTCTATTTCTCGAATGCAGAGTGGTAATCGCACGCTATCAGACAACTCTAAAGAATGGGAGCTTAGTGCGCTTGTCGTTCGCTTATATCGAAGTCTGGACGCTATTGTCGCGGGTGATCAGAACTCTCTGCGTTGCTGGATGTCATCTTACAATAACGAGCTAGCCGCCACGCCACGAGAATACATTAAGTCAGTTACTGGTCTGGTAGAGACAGTTGATTATGTGGACGCCAACCGCGCTCGCATCTGAAGTTCGTCCGGTTTCAGGCACTGCGTGGCGAGTTGTCGAGAATCAGCACACCTCATCATCACGCAAGCTGGTCGATAACATCGATGAGCATGATCTGCTTGAAGCGATTCTTGAAGAGAGCAAACCCAGATACTTGCCAGGTAGTGAGGATCTTCACTATCTGCTCAAAACGCCATTTCGTTACAAGCCACCTAAAAAGTATGGGTCACGATTTCGACGCCCCAGGGAAAAAACAGGGGTGTTTTATTGCTCGCACAATATTCGCACAGCACTTGCCGAATACACCTATCATCGCCTGCAATTTTTTCTTAACTCCCCTGCCACCCCCTTTCCTGAGAACGAAGAGACATTAACGGCATTCACCATTGCATTCAGTGCTGACAATGGTCTAAACCTGATGGAACCCAATCTAAATCGTGATGAGGCACATTGGCTATCGAATGATTATGCATCGACTCATGAACTCGCCTTGAACGCGAGGAAGGCAGATGTAACGTTGCTTACCTACCAATCATGTCGAGACAGCCAGTCCGGTATTAACCACGCTATACTGGATCCTTCAGCATTCAAATCAACAGCACCTATGTCCCAGCAAACATGGTTTCTATACCTTGATAAAGCGGAAGTCAATTGCCGTCAGTCTCACAACAGGTCAAAGGAAGGACGAATGGTGTTCACACATGCTGAGTTTCAAAACCGATGAATCAATGGGAACAACGTAGAGGAAGGGAGGATTAGGTAAAAAAGAGATGGAGCCTGCATTTTGTTATCCGGGAGGCTTGAGTCTATTTGCTTTTAGTGCCAAAACAGTAAAATAATGGCAAAATCCGCCCCTATGAAAAGAGCGATGCAATTTCTCTCCCTGCCCAATGCCGCGCCTGCTGAGGCCGATGTGCTGATCCTGCCGGTGCCACATGAACAGACCGTTACCTATAAAGCGGGTACTGCCAATGGCCCCGAGGCGATTTTAGCGGCGAGTGAACAGCTGGAGTTTTTTGAAGAGGATATGGCCTGGTGCCCACTGCAGCAGATGAAGCTGGCGGTGCTGCCAGCGGTTGAAGCGGTGGCGAATGAGTCCGAGGAGGTGTTTCATCGCCGCCTGTTTGAGACGGTTGAGCAACTATCCAGTGATGCGCTATTGATTGCACTCGGCGGTGAGCATTCAATCACCCCCGAGATGCTGTTTGCGCGGTTACCAGCAGGTGGCACGGTAGTGCATGTTGATGCCCATGCGGATCTGCGCCCCCGTTACCAAGGTTCGATCTATAACCACGCCTGTCCGATGCATCGTATTCGAGCACGAGGCTACCGTTTAATTCAGGTCGGCATCCGTTCACTGCATGCGAATGAGGCGGCGCAGATTGAATCTGATGATGGCATCACGGTGTGGTTTGATCGTGCACTACAGCGTCCCGGTGTATGGCAGCAGTTGCTTGAGCAACTGGCTTGCCTGAGTGGCCCGGTGTGGTTGAGTATTGATATGGACGGTTTTGACCCCGCATTGATTGCAGGTGTTGGTACGCCACAGCCGGGCGGCCTGTCGTGGCATCAGGGGCTTGATCTGTTACAGGCACTGACCACTAACCGTGCGGTTGATTTGCGCAACATCGATATAGTGGAACTTGTGCCTGAGCCAAGTCGAGTATCCGAGATGATGGCGGCGAAGTTAGTGCAGAAGTGCATCTCTTACTGGGGTAAGTCTCAGGGATTTGCGCAGCGCCCAGCACAAGGTTCTCAGATTGGGGCGGATGATGAGTGATAATAAATGGTCGGTGAGCGATGCCGCCAAGCTCTACCAAGTGGCGGGTTGGGGTGGTGGTTTTTTTAACGTTAACGAGCGCGGTAATGTTGAGGCGGTCTCGAATGGCAGCAGTGTAGACCTTAAGGAGCTTTGCGACGATTTGGCGGCGCAGAACCTACACCCACCGTTGTTACTACGTTTTTCTGATCTGCTTAAGCAGCGCATGAAGCAGATTCATAAGCGTTTCACGATTGCGCGTGAAGAGGCTGCGTATCAGGGAAAATATTACGGTGTCTACCCGATTAAAGTGAACCAGCAGCGCCAGGTGGTGGAGGAGATTGTTGAGTATGGCGCGGCCTTTAACTGGGGCTTAGAAGCCGGCTCTAAACCTGAATTACACGCGACGCTGGCGATGCTGGAAGATGTCGAAGGGTTGATTATCTGTAATGGTTATAAAGACCAAGATTTTATCGAGCTGGCATTGATGGGGTTGAAGATGGGTAAGCGCGTCTTCATCGTGATTGAAAAACCGAATGAGCTTGAGTTAGTATTAAACACTGCGCAACGTCTGCAGGTAAAGCCTTTGATTGGTCTGCGTTGTCGTCTCGCTGCAACCAGCCAGGGAAAATGGCATCGCTCGGGTGGTGATATGTCGAAGTTTGGGCTATCGCCATCGGAGTTGCTGGATGCGATTAATAAACTCAAAGAGGCAGGTCGATTAGACTGCTTAAATCTGCTGCATTTTCACATTGGTAGTCAGGTACCCGAGATCAGCAGTATCAAAGATGCGATGCAGGAAGCGGCGCGTTACTTTGTTGAGGCACGCAGGTTAGGCGCACCGATCGATTTTATCGATGTCGGTGGCGGCCTTGGGGTGAACTATGATGGCAACATCACCTCGGTCAATTATAGTCTGCAAGAGTACGCCAATGAAATTGTCTGGACGATGCAGCAGGTCTGTAATGAAGAAAACTTGACGCATCCGCACATTATTTCAGAGTCTGGTCGAGCACTGGTGGCACACCACTCAGTCTTGATTGTTGACGTGTTAGGCATCACAAAGCGTAGCGGTGATCAGCCGCCGCCAGCGCCAGCCGAGCATAGCCCGTTACAACTTCGCCAGTTGTGGGATACGCTTAATGAGCGGGATGAGATGTCGCCGCGTGAAGCGTTACATATTGCTATTTCACTGCGTGAAGATATGAATAAACTGTTTAGCCTGGGCCATGCGACGTTAGCAGATCGCGCGCTGATGGATGACATCTACTGGCATCTGGTAAATATCATTATGCAGCGTCTCAATGAGAATGAGATTGAACAGTTGATGCCTGAGTTAAAGATGCAGGCGGCAGATCGTTACTTCTGTAATTTTTCAGTCTTTCAATCACTGCCAGATGCATGGGCGATTAAACAGGTCTTCCCTGTGATGCCCATTCACCGCCTGGATGAAACGCCCACGCAGGATGGCATACTGGTTGATGTGACCTGTGATTCTGATGGTACCCTGCTTAATTTTCCATTAGAGAGTGGTCATTCAAAGACGTTGCCACTACATGCTGAAAAACAGGGTGAGCGTTATCTGCTCGGGATGTTTTTGACCGGTGCTTACCAGGAAATTCTGGGTGACCTGCATAATCTCTTCGGTGATACCCATGCAGTTCATATTCGGATGGATGGTGACAAGTACGAACTGGAGCAGGTGGTCAAAGGTGAGTCAGTGGCGGATGTGCTCGGTTACGTGCAGTTTCATGAAACCGTATTGATCGATCGTATGCGGCGCCAGGTGCAGAAGGCACGTAATGAAGGGCGTCTGACGGCACGTGAAGCCAATGCTTTTTTGCGTTTCTATCAGGAGGGGTTAAAGGGATATACCTATCTTGAAGAGGATACGCCGACGATGCCGTTTAACCCTGATTAAAACGGTTGATAGACGTCTATCGCTATGAGAGGCGATTTTCGTAATCGTGATAATCAAAACGGCGTACCACTGCTACACGGCCATCTTCATGTTGAATCGCAATCGCTGGGTGGTTCACACCATTAAACATGGTGGTCTTGACCATGGTGTAGTGGATCATATCTTCAAAGATCAGCTGATCACCAATCTTTAGTGGCTGCTCAAACGAATAATCACCCATCACATCACCCGCCAGGCAGGTGATGCCACCAAGTTGGTAGGTGAATGCCTTGTCACCAGGCAGTGCAGCACCACGCACGGCTGCACGATAAGGCATCTCCAGCAGGTCTGGCATATGGGCAGTGGCAGAGGTGTTTAGCAGTGCGATGTTGATCCCGCCACGCTCCATCACGTCGAGTACTGTGGCGATTAAGACACCGGTATCCCATGCAATCGCGGAACTCGGTTCTAGTACTACCTCTAATGACGGATGGCGTTGGCGAAATGCCTTTAATACACGAATCAAACGCTCAACATCATAACCTTGCCTTGTTATCAGGTGACCACCACCAAGATTGA
>QIHH01000138.1 GCA_003230195.1 Gammaproteobacteria bacterium | reverse complement strand
TAACCGTCGCCCAGGCTGAATAGATCCCGAGCGTCAAAATGGTTAGTAAAATATTCACGATCCATATTTTAAAATACTCCATGCCATCACCGCGAAACTCAAATCCCAACGATTTTGACGATTCAAGTACCGTTGGTTCATCAGCTTGAGACATATCATTCATAAGGTTACCTTTAATTGAAGTTACGGCCACGATGTAGACACATATATAAAGCCTTGAAATCACTCAATCGGCAGAGAACCGCTCACATTTAACGGCCAATTGAGAATACCTTGTGTTTCTATTTACAACAACAACCAGTAGATGAGACATTTATGACGGTCATTAAACCCGCGCTTCTTCCTGCTTCGCTAGTCGCCAGCTATCCACAATCCCCACTAACCACACCAGTCCAATCATGGCCGAGACCACGCTCACCACCGTAGTGCTGAATACACCGGGAGTCACCAGAATCTGCTCACGAATCACACTGATATCAATTGGAATGGCTCCCATCACAATTTTCTCTGCAATGATCTGCGCCTTATGAAAAGCTTCAACCATCACCACCACAAGCCCTACAAAAGTCATTAAAAATGCGATAATACCACGAACTATTTTTTTCACCACAAAATAACCCGCGCCAGGAAATACCAACCCGGAATAGAGTAAAGCCCTTGTCGATAATTTCATCGAATAACCATCCTCATTATTGTTCGTTTCTGAAATACCACATTTTTCAAACGAACCACCCACGGTACACGACAGGGATGGTGTTCAAGTCGGGTGATGCTCGCAGTCAACGACAGGCCACCATTCCATCAGCCAGTCGTAAAAGACTCATCTCTTTTTTAAGATGGTCCATAACACTGTCAGCGGTAAGTTTAAAGCTTGGCGAAATATTCATCCCCACGCTACGCAATCCCTGCGCCGTCCATTTATTACAGGTGTTCATTAAATAATAATCACCCTCACCCTGATAGAACTGGCTATCGCCATACATCCCACTTTGCAGCGGCATCACATCGTCAGATTCGTTTCGTTTGAAACTACTGGCGAGAAATTGTGTCAGCGATAAAAGTGCGTCATCTGTTAAACACAACGTGACCACTTCACTATCAGGAAAATAGTCACGTAGGCTTTGTGACACTGCCACCACATGCATCACCGACTCCGTCGGCCACAACATCGCCCTCACAGTTAAGCCCAACGTGATCTCATCTGCCTGATAAAACCCTTTATCGCCCCAGCCAAACTCAAGGTAACCAACATCACCAAATCGTCCCTGTAACGCCGGTATCCTAGCCTGCATCGCTTTAGCAGGCGCCACTAGACCCGTGTGCCAGCCATGACTCACCACATAAATCTCATGAGCACCCACACCAGAAAATGGCTCTGAATTGCCAGCGACAACAGGCTTAAACGAACAGCCGAAAAGCCCAGAAATCAATATTAGAACAAAAGTGATACGCATGATGCTGAGGGTAGCCTCAGTCGTTCATTTATGCCACGCATATTACGTTTCACGTACTGCTGCAATAATACAATCCTGACTGGAATTAGTGCTATAAGAGACCTTTGCACGCGTCTATTTTCCGCTCCAGCTGCGTTATAAATGAGCTCAAAATAGTCATTTACTGCGTGTAAACTCCATTTTTCCGATCATTGTTGCCTTGCTGGAACGAAAATTAGTTCTCATGCGAAGGTCTCTATAAAGTGAACAGTTTAGTAAATAACACCTGACTAAATCAGGCTAGATTTGCGCCCCCACCTGCCACAGCCACTTTCATGCACACAGTCACAAAACACCCTAGGTTTGTTCGAAACCTTAATCTGCTTGACGAAACCCTATTGTAATAACCAAACTTATTGAGATAATCACAAATATGCGGGTGAAATTTCTGATGCAACTGGCTATAAGTAGAGCCATCATGCGCCGCATCCAACGCATCTTTATTACCCAGCGGGTGCTTATTGGCAGCAATATAGGCGTGCTGCAAGGCAACTGAATCACGATCTAGGTCGCTAGTATTCGCGACCAAGCCGTTATTCATTACCCGGTATTGCTCACCAAACTCCTGCTCATAATAATTTTCCAATAAACTTTTATTAACCTTAAGCGTGCTCTCTTTACAATAGTCTCGAAAGGCCGGTGTAAATAGTCGCGTCGCATCGATCATCAGTAAACTGTCTAACGATTTGACCCGGAATTATTTTCAGAATCTAACATTATGAGACCTTTACACGATACAATTACGTGTAAAGTATATATTTACGTTAATAAATTGGTCATAAACAGGGAAATGGAAGTTTAATGGAAAATACTATTGAATTACCGTTACCGCCATTATCCAGCATGGACAATGCCACAATGCTAGTTAATGTCATGGTAACTACATACCTCATTGATAATCAAAAAATCGAGGGTATCTTGACTTCCTTCGACACTCAAAATGCGTTAATCAAAATCAATATATCTGGGTCGCCGCAGGAGGCCCTTGAGATTGAGATGCGAAATCTCAGGATGTTGGTTTTTAGCAAACCCTTGCAGCTTACAATTGAGTCTAAAACGGTAAGTAATACGAATATCTTAAATAAAAACTCACAAGAACTTCAAAATTATATTGTGATGTTTAAAAACAACAGCAAGATTACAGGAAAGACATATGGGTCACGCATAGACAAAAATGGCATTCATCTGTTCAGTCGAACGGGAAAAGATCAGAAAGTACAATCATATGTACATTATTTTATTCCGTTGAGTTCCATTGAGAGTCAACAGATAGGTGAGCATATTGGTGAAACTTTAATAAAAGAAGAGAGCGTGCCTAGGAAAGTTATCCAGGATGCGTTAGACCAACAAAATAACGTGCGCGAACGTCCCATCGGTGAATACCTAGTGAGTAAAGAGATTGTTAATGTTAAACAGTTGATAGATGCGTTAATACAACAAAAAGGAATGCCCAACCTAAAATTAGGCGAAATTCTAATTAATGAAAAACTTGTTAGTCAGAAAGAGTTAAAAGAAGCGTTGAATGAACAAAAAAATGAGCGCAACAAACCACTGGGGAAAATTCTGGTTGAAAAAGGGGTGGTTTCAAGTGAAAAAATACAGGCCGCTTTGGCAAAAAAACTGGGGATACCTTTTGTTAATCTCCGTGAATTCAAGGTCATTCCTGAAGTTGTTCGTCAAGTACCTGCCAGTCTTGCATTTCAACACAAACTCATCCCCCTCTACCTATATGATGGGAAGTTGGTCATTGCTCTTGAAAACCCGATGGATTGGAAAGCTATTGATGCGCTTCGCTTTCATACAAATAAATATATTGAACCAGTCATGGCATTGTCAAACGAGATTACCTGGGCGTTGCAATGCTATTACTCAACTGGCGATTTGATTGCGACTGCATCAGCAGTGAAAGAGAAGATTCCTAGTCATAAAAAATTATCAGGAACGAGTGAAAATAGACTGCCCCAGACTGATTTTAATACCAACGGTAATACCGACATTAATGACAACGCTGTAGTTGACATTGTTAATAAGATAATTCTTGATGCATATCATCAGGGGGCTTCAGATATCCATATTGAACCAAACCCGGAAAAACAGAAAATTGTTATTCGATTTCGTAAGGACGGCACTCTAATTATCTATCAAAAGTATGATGCTCAGTACCGTCACGCACTAATTTCCCGCATTAAAATTATGGCGCGTCTTGATATTTCAGAACGCCGAAAACCACAGGACGGCAAGATAAATTTTCGCGAATTTGGTCCAGCTGGAATCGAATTACGAGTTGCCACATTACCAACATCGGGTGGTCTGGAAGACGTAGTGATGAGGATACTGTCAAGTGGTAAAAGTATACCCGTTAACGCACTTGGGCTGGGCACTGAAAATCACGAAAAACTGCTGGATGCAATTAGCTATCCATATGGCCTTTTTCTGGTGTGCGGCCCCACGGGTTCAGGTAAAACAACGACGCTACACTCAATACTTGGTCACCTGAATGACTCGGAAAGAAAGATATGGACAGCAGAAGATCCGGTCGAAATCACTCAGGCAGGGCTTAGGCAGGTGCAAATCAACCCTCGAATCGGACTCGATTTTGCTACTGCGATGCGCGCATTTCTCCGTGCGGATCCGGACATTATTATGATAGGTGAAATGCGCGATACTGAAACTGCTAGTATGGGCATTGAAGCATCACTTACCGGGCATATGGTATTTTCCACATTGCATACAAACAGTGCACCAGAAAGTATTACACGTCTTTTAGATATGGGGATGGATCCATTTAACTTTGCCGATGCATTAATTGGCATCCTCGCACAACGCTTAGCGAAAAAACTTTGCACTTCATGTAAAAAGGCCTACAAACCATCCATTAATGAGCAACAGCATCTTGCCTTAAACTATTGCCATGAGCTTATGGCTGACGATATTGACTTGCATCTTCAGAGTGATTTAGTCCAGACACAAGTTGAACGTTGGATAAAATCATTTGGTGTTAATGGTGATCTTGTACTTCATAAGGCAGTTGGCTGTAGTGAATGTAACAATAGCGGTTATCGTGGTCGCATAGGACTACATGAATTACTAGTGATGACACCCGATTTAAAAAAGATGATTCTTGAAAGAGCTTCGGCGAGAAAAATCCATGAAAAGGCGCTTGATGGTGGAATGAGAACGCTACGCCAGGATGGAATAGAAAAAATTATGCAAGGACATACTGATTTTATACAAATATCTTTGCTTTGTATCAAATGAAAATTTAATCTGTATTATTACCCAAACACCCACCTTCAATCTTCATCCTAGACCCTGTTGCCGAGGTATTTAGCGCATTTAAGACGGCCAAACCGTGAAAGTCGATGGCAACCAAGGTAATTTGGCAGTATCGGGTTTAGCTGCTTCAGCGTCTACTCCAGTAGCAAGCTTGGTCTGTGCGATTTCTCTGAATCACTCAAAAGGTAGATCAATGGCAGCGGTGTTGATCTTTGTTACGTCCTTGTTCTAATAAGGCGTTAAGGCGAAACACAATTCCCCCGGTTGAGGCTACGTGGCCCTGTCACTCCCTGCAAGCACATCCACTCACAGACAATAACTCAAAATTCTTTAATATTTTTGCATTAAAAATATTGCAAAAATAGCCCTGCTTTTCAATTAGTTAACACACTCTAGCCCTGACCATCGTAATTCAACCTTAATTAACACCCCTTTAAAAAATTAAATGCTAGAAATTCAAGTGGTTATAACCCATAATATAAAAAATCGCAGTAAGTCTGTAAAGAAGCAAACTCCACCTATTTTTCACACGGAAGTCGCAGCAATATTACTTGCATGTTTGCGCTTGCCGAAAAACACCGGTATTCAAACGCTTTTCTTTTAAACGAGGCCTGTGCACGAGCAGAGGTTTTGTTCTATGGCACCAATAGACAGCGCTTTAGGCGAGGTAAAAGCCCACAAAACGAGGGAATTTATACCTATAAATGATCGCTTAAGACTGCTTTTAACACTGCCAAGGGACAAAAAACAATCGTGCAAAGGTCTCTACAATAATTAAAGTCCTGCTCATCTATATGCAATTAAGTAGCAACATTAGAAAAATAGTATTTTCTTCTTACCAATCGAATTCTGAATTTCCTTTTCACACTCCCATCTCGCTCACCTGGGTGAGCAGTTCTCTACCTCTTTCAAAAGCCTGCTTGTTTCTGCTTGGCCCGTTGCTATTAATGCTGATGATGCCCTCTTACGCCGCTATCGTCATCTGGAATGGCGGTGGCGCTGATACAAACTGGCACACATGTACCAACTGGACGCCTTCATGCCCCGGTAGCGATGATATTGCGACCTTCAATATCACCAGCAGCAAAGATGTCACGATAATCGAAAACCCTAATGTGGCAGGCATCGATATTCAAGCGGGCTATGGGGGTGTTATCAATCAAAACGGCACCATCATAACAGTGGGTAACAACGGTTTTTCACAAAATGGTGGTACATTTACCGGTAACAGCACCCAGATCAACATCAACGGGAATTTAATAATCAGCGACGGTCGTTTCATTGCTACCAGCGCAACGACCGTTATTCGCGGCAACTTTACAAAAGCAGGCGGCCTGTTTTTCCATAACAATGGTACTGTCTGGTTTAATGGCATCAACCAAACCATCTCTGGCAGCAATGATTTTTATAACATCAACAAAAGAGCTGCATCAGATACTCTTATCTTTTCTGCTGGTCACACCCAAAATTTTGCTGGTCTTGCCACTTTCCAGGGAACAGACGTCGGCACGCTGATGCTACGCTCTTCCATATCTGGCGCAAGAGCGAATCTGAACTTTAATGGTACAACCTCGTTTAATCATCTCAACATCCAAGACTCAGATACATCGGGTTCAACGGTCATCATCCCTATAGATCCAGCTAATAGTATCAACAATGGCAACACCATTGACTGGTTCAGTGAGCTGGGCAATGCCGTCACCTCAGTCATTGCGGAGATTACCCCCAATAGCGAATTCATTAGCGCCATTAATCGTCATTTTAGTTTTTATATGCTCCCTACCATCAGCACTGTGGCTGGGGATACCGGCCTCAATCAAATCGCTATCATTACACCCATTGGCTATAGCAATACAAACATTTTAAACGTGATAGTCGCTGCGACAACGCTAACACCATCTGCAAGTTGTCCCACAATTGGACTGGATGAGTACTGCACATCAACCGTAGGGCAAACCATCAGCATCGATCTTGGCAGTGCCATCACAGACACACTCACCCCTGTGCAAATCGAGTTTAATACAGACACCCCTGGCCTGTTAGGCAATGCTATGTTTGCATTTTTAGTCGATGACACCACCACGGATCATGCACAGCAACTCGGTGCTGCCGGTAATGCGAATACAAACATCGTGAATGATAGCCTTGATGTGAACCTGCTGATGCCGGGCAGTGCCGTTACCTCAGTAGTCGCTGAAATTACCCCCAGTGAAGCGCTGAACAACCGCGCATCCTTCCCTTTTAGCTTCTATCTTCGCCCAACCATCAACGCGGGTAATAAAGGCCTTAATCAAACCACCATCCTATTACCCTCAGGCTACACCAACATCAGTGTCACTGATGTATTGGTTGATAACATTGTGCTTACCTCTGGAAGTATATGCCCTATCCTGAATGCAGGCGAGTATTGCGCCGCCGTAACAGGCGAAACAATTACCCTCGATTTTGGCGCTCACATTACCACTAACCTGAGTGAGATAAAGGTTGATTTCACCAGTAATACACCGACCCAGACTGGCAATGCAACGCTGAGTTACTCGGTCGACGATACCATCACTCGATTCCTCCCATCTCAGCCCGGAGATGCAGGCAATGCGGATGGCAATGGCGCAAATAGTAACGGTCTGAATATCAGTCTGGTGAATGACACTCAGCCACTCTCTACCGTAACTATCTCTCCCAACATTGTCATCGCAGATGGTAACAGCAGCGCTTTAATCACCATTCAGCTTTTAAATAAAGATAAACAACCACTCATTGGCAAACAGATTCAAATTACCTCTAGTCGTGGTGGTAGCGACACTATCATTCAACCAGCGACCGTTACTGATAACAGCGGCATAACGCAAGGGTTCATCAGCTCATCGCTGGTCGGCACCGCGATCTTATCAGTGCTCAATACAACTGATCGTATGCCAATCTCTCCTCCACCTCAAGTCAGCTTCACACAAGGAAATATATTATCGCTGACCAAAACGGTTAATAAAAATAACACCATGGTGGGCGAGATAATCACTTATACAGTAGAAGTGAAAAACAATACATCTCAAGCCGTTGAGCAGGTCAACATTGATAACACCATTCCTGATAATTTTAAGTACCTCGACAACACCTTACTTAATGGCACACCCACCTCCAGTTTAATCAACAACAAAACACTATCACTTGACCTCGGTACACTACCGGCATTGATTGATACCAATAACAATGGTGAAGCAGACCCTGGTGAAACAGGCTATACACGCATCGATTACCAGCTGATAGTCGGCTCGGGCGCCACACCTGGTAATTACACCAGTAGCGCCATTGCACAAGACAGCTGTAGCACTTGCTCTGTTTCAAACCAGGCAACAGCGGATGTTAGTGTAACAACGGATCCACTGTTCGACCTCGGCACCATCATCGGTAAAGTGTTCGATGATAAAAACAGTAATCACTGGCAAGACCCAGATGAACCTGGCATTGCCGATGCAATGGTGGTACTCGATGAAGGCACCTATGCCATCACCGATAGCCACGGGCGCTACCACTTCCCCTCGGTTACGCCTGGAGAGCGTTTACTGAAAATCAATATTGCAAGCCTGCCTGTGGGTACCACGCTAAGCTTTAATGAGACACAGGTTATTTCTGTCTCGCCGGGACTGCTTGCAAAGGCAAATTTTGGTGCCACGCAAAATCTAATTGTTAAAAAACTGGGGCGACCCGGCATCAAAGGGCTAAAACTTTCCACCAATACGCAAGCACGAAATATCACGCTAATTGGTAATGCAGCAAAACAGAGCATTAATGTAAATGGTAGCTACTTGCCTTTACCTCAGGCGGAAGTGCGCATGCATACTAACAATACCTCATCTGAAATACTTGAATTCAACGATGGTAAAGTTGTGCACCCTGCCTATTTTCATATTAATGTGTCTCGTCCAGATGAGATTGATGCATGGCAGCTCCAGATCAACACTGCCAATGGAAAAAATATTAGAACCTTTAGCGGCGATGGCGTTCCGCCTAACACAATCCAATGGGATGGTGGTGGTCACACCCAGAATCAGTCCATTGGCAAGGCGCTCTATCGCTATCAATTAACCGTCAACTATAACAATGGTACCCATGCTGCAAGTGCGCGTCGTATCATTGGCATAGAGCAGAGATCAATTTTCACATTGAATCTTAGCGATGATTCATTTGAAGCGACTAGCTTTACACTCAATAAAAATACAAAAATGATGTTAAGCGATGCTGCCGCCATACTGCGCCAATACCCCCGAGAAAAAGTTATCATTAAAGGCTGGGACAGTGATTCCAATGAGAACCATGCAAAGAAACGGGCGGAAACAGCACACGCCTATTTAGTCGGTGTTGAAGGGATATCGCCCTTACGTCTAAGCCTTCACTGGAAAGCCGAAGACACTGTTACTAATAATATAGCTGCTGATAAACACTATTTATTAAACAGAATTATCATTAGTAAAAACAACACTAACATCGACTCAATGGCCAGCGCCACACTGAATGGAAAACCTCTAAAGCTAGATATCCTAGACCGTTTTGCACTGCGAACAAAAGAGCACGACCTGCTGATTGAACTCACTGCCAAAAGTGGTCGAGCCACCAGCACCCGATTAGTGATACCTAAATTTGCGATCACCCATCCCGCCGATGAAATGTTAATTCCTTATTTCCCCGAAAAAAATGGCATTGAGGATAGTAAAAAAGAGGCCGTTGCCGCTAAAATAGATCCAGCAAGGCACTTCAAGCTAACAGGCCATGCAGCAGCAAAAAGCATCATAAAAATTGGCAAGCAGACAATACAGGCAGCCGAGGATGGAACGTTTTCATATTCAATGACGTTAGCATATGGCGCACAATCACTGCAGATTGAGGTTCAAGACCCGCAAGGTTTTCCCTATGCCAAAGTACTAACCATGAACGTTCAATCTCGCGAACAGAACCGGCAGATATACCTCAAACAACCCATACCCGAATTACAGCTCAATCTGCCGCCCAGCGGGTTTATCCTTAAAGAAGGAGACTACACCTTTAGCGGTAATACATCACCTGACAATGCCGTGGTGATTAACAACATTGTGATCGACATAAATGCCACGGGGGAATTTAGCCACACCCTCACATTAAAAAAGGGCAAGAATCCACTTCATGTCAAAATAATTGACCCTCGTGGTTATACCAGCACTGTTGAGCACATAATTGGAGCTGGCAAACCCAAACTATTTTTCATGGCATTTGCAGATGGAAAGTTTAGCCAGCTCAACACCAAAGGCTTGATTCAGGGAAACGGGCAGAAGAACAGTCGAGAGTTCTACAGTGAAGGGCGGCTCGCCTTTTATCTCAAAGGCATGATCCAGGGAAAATATCTAATCACCGCAGCACTCGATACCGGCCAGGGAGAAGTAAGCTCACTCTTTAATGACCTAGATGATGACGGAAGCAGAACACTACTCACTAATCTTGACCCCGATCGCTATTATCCAGTGTATGGTGACAATAGCACCATTGTTTACGATACCCAGAGCCAGGGGAAATTCTATTTAGCGGTCGATAGCGACACCATCCATAGTATCGTGGGTAATTACAAACTGAACCTCTCCGACAATGAACTGGCCACTTACCGACGCACCCTCTATGGCGCATTTTTTGAATATAAAAGCCTCAGCCGCAACAAAGATGGTAAACCAGACACCCTTATCAGATTATTTGGTGCACAAACTCGTTTTAGTCATATTCGTGATGAAATCCGTGCGACAGGTGGTTCACTCTACTATTTAAGCCAGCGTGAGATCATTGAAGGCAGTGAACAGGTCACGTTAGTGGTTAAAGACAAAAATACAGGTCTGACATTAAGCCGACAACCACAACGACAGAACATCGATTATTCGATTAAGTACCTCGCGGGCCGACTACTCTTCAACCGTCCTGTTTCAAGTAAGCAACAAGATAACAATGTCATCAACAGTGCACTGCTCGCTGGCAACCCTGTTTATATTGAAGTCGATTATGAATATCTCGTTGCCGCTTTTGAAAAAAAATCTGCCGGTGCCCATCTACGCCATCAATTGACAGACCAGATCGCCATCGGTGCAACCCATGTGAATGATGAGCTATCATCGGGACGTTATGAACTTCAGGGGCTCGACGGCGAGATCAGAATTCTCAACAATAGCCGAATCATTGCAGAAATTGCACAGAGTCGTGGCAGTGAAGGTAAGGTCTTTAACAGCAACGATGGCGGCCTTTCCTTTTCCCCCACCAGCAACAACCAACAGAATGGCCAGGCAATCAAGATCGCGGCTGAGATTGATATTGGTGAATTCAGCGGTAAACCTGACCGTATAAAAACGGGTGTTTATATCAAAAAACTTGATTCAGGCTTTCAGGCAAGCGGCAATAGTAGTGATCGAGGGCAACAGAAAACGGGTGCCAATCTAATGGTGCGCGTTACCGATAACAATACCGTCAGGCTAAAACATGACCAAGCTCAAGGCACAGATCTTGCTCAGGCCGGCAGTGTTGATTCATCATTGCACAATAGTGCTCAATGGCTATACCAGCAAGAGCAGTGGTCACTAGTAGGTGAGTTTCAAAACCAATCATCAGCAGATCGTAGCGGTACGCAACTTAACAAAGAAAGTTTAGCAGCAGCCAAACTAACAAGTACTGTAACCAAGAAACTAGAGGCAAGTATTCGCCATCAGACAACACTTAGTGGCATTCCTAATAATCAAAACACCATTGGTCTTAAATATAATATCACCAAAAACCTTCACTTGGAGGGCAGTGCCACCAGCGGTGATCAGGGGGATGCTGGTGAGGCACGTCTTGGTTATCGCACCGAAAAGATAACCCTCTATCTTACTGAGCGCATTAATGATGATAAATCAGGAAAAACAACATCCACCATTGTTGGTGGTGAAACTTCAATTGCGACGATTGCTGGTGCGGATAGTGGCAAAGTCTATAGCGAATATCAGTGGGACAATAATGACAATGGCGATCAGACCCTTTCCCTCGTTGGTGCCGAACAACTATGGAAAATCGAGAATGGCTGGAAACTGAATCTAGGTTCAGAATATTCAGATATCAACACCCTTAACGACATCATCAGCCGCAATACATTTGTAGTCGGCCTGTCGTATATGAAAAAAGGGTTAAAGGCGAGCACCCGTTATGAAACCAGGAATGACCGTGGTACCGAGCGTAAAAGACAGCTGCTCACCTCGAACAATATCGAATACAATCTTAATCCCGACTATATCTTATTCGGGAAGTATCGTTACAGTGTCACCCGCAATCTAACCAGGCAGATAGATGATGCCAAGTTCAAAGAACATAGCCTTGGACTTGCGTACCGTCCTATACGCCACGACCGGTTCAATGCATTAACACGTTACACACGCCTAAGTGATTTACGTCCACTGAACCTGAACAACGTCACGGCAGTGACCACCCAAATGGATGTATTCTCAATTGAGTGGTCCTACCAGATCAATAAAAAATTCGAATGGGTGGAAAAGCAGGCATTCCGTATTAGAATCGAACAGGTAGGGAGTTTTTCAGCGCTTAAAACACAGACGCATCTATCAATTCACCGCCTCAATTACGGCCTACCGTGGCAATTCCGCCTTGGTCTGGAATATAGGACACTGCAGCAAAAGCAAGCGAATGATCAACGCACCGGCTGGTTATCAGAGATTACTTGGGAGGCCAACCGCCATATGAGGCTTGGTCTGGGTTACAATTTTACCGATTTTAGTGACAATGAATTTTCATCCAACGATTACTCAACTGAGGGCTGGTTTGTCAGAATACAGGGCAAATACTAAACCTCAGGATGAAGCCATGTGCTGCAAAGCACGTTCACCCATCACCGTCGCTTCATTTTCTAACCCAAGGTTATCATTAACCGCAATGCCTGCCACCTGAGTGGTCGGCTGTACTCGCCCTTCCATTTGCTGTACCACATGCCCTAGCTCATGCGCCAGATGCTTCTCCTGACCACTGGCCAGATGAATATCAGACCCTTGGGCATAAGCATGCGCCTGTACGCTGGCAGGTTTAGATGAATTATAGTGAACCTTTACATGATCCAAAGAGTGGCCAGATAACCCCTCCATCCCTGATTTTAAATCATCAGGCAGCCCCGTTTTATTAGCCTGTTTTTGTAACGACTCAAACTTCCCCTGAATCATCTCTTCCTCTTCAACACGCTGCATGAGGTCAAACTTACCCTGCATCGTCTCTTCCTCTGCTGACAATTGTGCAGGAGCTGCTGCTCTATCAATCGATGCCATCAATTGACGTTGAGCCATCACGGCACCTCGATTATCAATCATCGTTGGGATTGATGAACTAATATTTCGCTCTTCCATTGCATGATTGGTACTGGCTCTTTCTGAAGCATTCAGCGACCTGTCAATAAACGATTTCATTGCCAACCTCCTTATTGTGACCCAAGATAATACTCATAGCCCCACACCCCCCAAGTAATCAATATCAAGCTGCCCAACACCACCGGCCAGTAGGCCACCTTGGGGATAATATTATCGTTGTATGAAATAACTTTACTCCAACGCGTGGCATTAATCGAGAACAAATAGGTATTAGCCGTTGCGGTTACCAGCAGTCCATACATCAAGACATAAAAATACTCGATATAGACAATGCTTGCCCCTGCAAACTGCTCTCTCAACTGAATATGTGCCAACATCACAACAAAAAAAAGTGCAGAACTGGCACCGATAAAACCAGAGGTACTAAAGCCAAGTTTGCTCGAAAATTCCTCTTTAGCACTCACCGTTAACAAGGCTGCAAATAGTAGCGTCGCCACTAGAAATAGCGGTAACAGATAAACAATAAAGGCATTTTCA
>QIHH01000110.1 GCA_003230195.1 Gammaproteobacteria bacterium | reverse complement strand
GGGTGAGGATGTGCGTGACTATGTTGATGTTGATAAGCGGTAACTAAGTTTACGCCTGCTGAAGTAGTTGTTGTACTTCGGAAATTGAAGTTCGCTGAATGGACTTTCCATCTAGCGGGATTTTTGGTACCTGGCGTATCCCTTTTTTAGGGAAGACCGCTAATGCTACCTTAGCTTCCTCATCTTTGATCAGATAGCGTGGATAGCGTTTTATCTTGCCATCGATTTTGTCTGACTGAGGCATGGCGTGTGATTCAGAACAGTTGTGCTGGCGGTGCATCTATGACAGGTGTAGCTGAATTGACATCATCTGCAGGAGGTAGCTGTTTAATCCTGGATTTGCTATGGCGCGTAGGTGAGTATTCACTTCTGAAGGTTTCAAAAATCGCGTCAGGTTGATTGCTTTCAGCAAGCAGACCATTTTCAGGGTCGATACGGACTGTAACTAGGCCCGCTGGGCGTTCAAATGGTTTTTCTGGCGTATCTTTTAATGCCTCTTTCATATAATAGATCCACATGGGCAATGCGGCACGCCCACCAGTTTCACGGTTACCGAGTGATCGTACTTGGTCAAAACCGACCCAGGCGATGGTGGCAACATCTGCATTGTAGCCAGAGAACCAGGCGTCCTGCTGGTCATTGGTGGTGCCAGTCTTGCCAGCGAGGTCATTTCGTTTTAACTGGAGCGCGCGTCGTCCAGTACCACGTTTGATCACATCACGTAGCATTGAGGTCATCAAATAGATATTTTCTTCTGACACAACACGCCTAGCAATATTAAGTGGAGGAGGTAAAGAGCCATTGCTAGCATCATTTAATATCAGGGCGTCAATTTCATCTGCTGAAAGGGTGCAGTCCTGAAGACACACCGTGGCTGGATTGGCCTCAAAAACGATTGAGTCATCAGCATCGATGATCTGTTTTATAAAATATGGTGTGACACGGTAGCCGCCATTGGAAAGTACTGCGTAGCCAGCAGAGAGTTGCAGGGGAGTGATTGCCCCGCTACCGAGTGCTAGAGAGAGATCTCGCGGCAGGCTTTTGGGGTCAAAACCAAATCGACTGACATATTTAAGGGCATAAGGAATGCCAATGGAACGCATTAGGCGGATAGATACTAGGTTGCGAGACTTAATGAGTGCTTGTCGGAGGCGTGTTGGGCCGAAGAATTTACCGCTATAGTTTTCTGGACGCCAGGCGCTTTCTAAGCCGGGGTCATCAAATACAACAGGGGCATCATTAATCATACTGGCGGTGGTGAACCCCTTTTCGAGCGCTGCAGAATAGATAAATGGTTTGAAATTTGAACCTGGTTGACGTTTTGCCTGTGTGACGCGATTGAAGTTGCTGCGATGAAAATCATAGCCACCATTGAGTGCGATAATGTGGCCGTCATGTGAGGAAACGGAAACCAGAGCCCCTTCTGTCTGCGGTGGTTGGGATAAGCGCCAGCTATTTTTTGGGTCTCTCTGAACATAGATCAGATCACCCTTTTTCAGCACATCAGCGGCTATTTTTAGTTTGGGGCCGCGCCTGTTGTCATTAATATAGGTGCGAGCCCATGACAGACCGCCCCACGGAATATGGACAATATGACTGGTTTCAGAGTTAAGCATCACGGTGATCGCTTGTTCTTCAAGCGCTAATACTACGGCAGAGGTTAAATAACCGACTTTAGGGATTTTTTTGAATAACTGGCTCCATGACTCAATGGCGGGCAGGTTGGAAAAGTCGACATGCCCAAGTATGCCGCGATAGCCATGGCGTGAATCATAATCGAGCAGGGCACGGCGTAGTGCATTGTTAGCGGCGATTTGCAGGCGAGAGTCGATGGTCGTGATTACCTTGTAACCACTGGTGTAAGTTTGTTCATTACCATACTGTTTTACCATCTGTGAACGCACCATTTCAGCTATATGTGGTGCTGAGACTTCAATCGAAAGGCCATGAAGCTTCGCAGTATCTTTTGCATTAAGTGCATCTTCATAGGTATTGGTATTGATGTAGTTAAGCGCATGCATGCGTCCTAGCACATAATTACGTCGCGTAACGGCCCGTTTTGAATTAGTGACAGGGTTAAAGCGAGACGGCGCTTTTGGCAGGCCCGCAATCATGGCTACTTCAGCAATCGTGAGTTGATCTATGATTTTACCATAATAAACCTGTGCAGCCGCTGCAATGCCATAGGAGCGATGGCCAAGATATATCTTATTAAGGTATAGCTCAAGGATCTCTTCTTTGCTTAGTTCGTTTTCTATTTTAAAAGAGAGGAAAATTTCATTTACCTTGCGAAGGTAGGTTTTTTCACTGCTTAAAAAGAAGTTGCGAGCGACCTGCATGGTAATGGTGCTGCCGCCCTGTGATTTCTTACCTGTCATCGCAAGATTGATTACGGCGCGAAGAATCCCTTGGTAATCGACGCCGGGATGTTCAAAGTAACGATTATCTTCGGCCGAGAGGATTGCATCTATCATTGGTTGTGGGATTTCGTCGAATTTTAAGGGTGAGCGCTTCATTTCGCCAAATTCAGAAATTAGCTTTTTATCTGCTGTGTAAACACGCAGTGGCACCTGAAATTTCACCTCTTTTAATGTCGTAATGGAAGGAAGGTCGGGTGATAGGTAGAGATAGACGCCAAAAACAGTTGAGATACCAAGAATGAAGAGTGCTAATAGCGTAATCAGCATGATTTTAAATAGTTTCTTTAGGAATTTCATTGCTTCGTGTCATGTAAGATTATAGATCGTGAATTTATCTTAATAATATTATAAAACTTTTTACGATAGCTGACGATAACATCTGTGACGTTAGGAAATAAATATTGTCTTTTAATTACTTGGTACCCATAGTTGAAAATGAGATTAAAATCACAGAATAATTGTTTGTCATTATTGTTAATGGTTCATAAAGGGATATAAGGTGCAACTTTTTAAAAAAGCAGCACCGCCATTAATAGGCCTTGATATCAGTTCAACAGCTGTTAAGTTGCTGGAATTAAACCAAACGGCTGGCGGGCGCTATCGAGTCGAAAGCTACACGGTGGTGCCACTGCCGCCCGATGCTGTAGCAGAAAAGAACATCGTTGATGTCGAGGCCGTCGGCAGCGCTATTTCTCGAGCATTAACTCGAGCTGGAACGCGTACAAAGAATGCCTCGGTTGCTGTGGCTGGCTCTGCTGTCATTACCAAGGTTATCACAATGCCTGCATCATTATCAGATGACGAGATGTTAGAGCAGATTCAAGGGGAAGCTGACCAGTATATTCCTTTTCCGATGGAAGAGATCAATCTTGATTTTCAGATACTTGGCCCCACGGAAAATGACGAAACCTCTGTTGATGTGATGTTGGCGGCTTCTCGTAGTGAAAATATTGATGTTCGTGTGGCGGCGTTGGACATTGCCGGTATTAAGGCGGAGGTGGTTGATGTTGAAGCATTTGCAATGGAAACAGCTTTTTCATTGTTGGGTCAGCAATTGCCTGATAATGGCAGTGAAAAAACGATTGCGGTAATCGATGTGGGCGCTACGATGACGATTTTGAATGTTTTGCATGATTTTAAGACCATTTATACACGAGAACAGGTTTTTGGTGGCAAGCAGCTGACAGAAGAGATCCAGCAGCGTTATGGTCTTTCTTATGATGAAGCCGGGATGGCAAAGAAACAGGGTGGTTTACCTGACAACTATATCAGTGAAGTTTTGCAGCCCTTTAAAGAGGGACTGGCGCAACAGGTGAGCCGGTCATTGCAGTTCTTCTTTTCATCTAGTCAGCATAGTAGTGTTGATCATATTGTATTGGCAGGTGGGTGTGCATCAATTGCTGGTATTGATGAGATGATTGAGGAAAAGCTTGGTATTACTACTTCTGTTGCTAATCCGTTTATGGATATGACCTTTTCATCAAAAATCAAACCAGACGCTATTAGTAATGACGCACCAGCATTGATGATTGCATGTGGCTTAGCGATTAGGAGATTTGATTAATGACGCGCATTAATCTATTGCCATGGCGAGAAAGGCAAAGAAAAGAGTTACAGCGGCAGTTTATATCTATTGCGGGTGGTGCCGTGGTATTGATGGGTGCAATCATTTTTTATGTCCACCTTCATATGGCATCGTTAATTGATGGGCAGAGCACTAGAAATGATTTTTTGAATAAAGAGATTACTTTGGTTGAGGAGAAAATAAAGGAGATCAAAGGCCTAGAGAGTGAGAAGCAAAACTTACTGACAAGAATGGATGTCATTCAGCAATTACAAACTAGGCGCCCTGAAATTGTTCATTTATTTGATGAATTTGTGCGAAATGTACCCGAAGGTGTTTATTTAACTGGAATTATTCAGAATGCTACCGCGATTAAAATAACCGGTGTAGCGCAGTCAAATGCGACGGTGTCGACATTTATGCGTCGACTAGATGAGTCTAAGTGGTTTTCCAATCCAAGCCTAGAAGTGATAAAGGCAAACCTTAAAGGGCGTATTCGAACCAGTATTTTCACACTGAATGTCAATCAAACTGTTCCGTTAGTAGAAACGACTGAAGAGGGGGCGTAGGAAAAATCATGGCTATTGATCTAAAGATTGATTTCTCTGAGCTGGGTAAGATAGACCCACATGATGTCTCAAAATGGCCAATAGCGCTTAAGGCTATTGTTATTGTGGCTTTATCAGTTGGTGTGTTAGGTGCTGGTTATTGGTTTGATACCCAGGATCAAATCGCGGCATTGAAAGTGGCGGAGAAAAAAGAGCAAGAATTGAAGGACGTGTACAAGGTTAAGCAGTCAAAGGCGGCAAACCTTGAGGCATACAGGGCGCAGATGGATGAAATGAAGTTATCATTTGGTGCGATGTTACGTCAGCTACCCAGTAAAACAGAAGTGGCAGAATTACTGGTAGATGTTTCTCAAACAGGTTTACAAAATGGGCTTGAATTTGATTTGTTTAAACCCGAGGCTGAAGTGCCTGCGGAGTTCTACGCAGAATTACCGATTAAAGTAAGGGTTTCTGGCAATTATCATGAATTTGGTAAGTTTGTTAGTGATCTGGCTGAGCTTCCCCGGATTGTCACCTTGCATGATTTCGTAATAAAGCCTAATAAAGGTGCGATAAAAAATGGTGAAAGTTCGTTGATTATGGAGGCTACGGCTAAGACGTATCGTTATATTGAGGAAGAAGAGTAGCATGTTGAAAAGACGATTCAATATCGGCGAGAACCGTGGACAGACACTAAGTGATGCTCCGGGGCGAGGCTTAATGCACATTTGCTATGTTGGGTTATGTTTGAGTGTTGTTGTTATGCTTTCTGCTTGTAGTAGTGAGGGTACCAGTGATTTGGAGGATTTCGTTGCTAAAGTTAAAGAGAAAAATCCTGGGCAAGTTGAGCCATTACCTGAATTAAAACCATTTGAGAAATATGCTTATAGCGCCTATTTCGACGGAATTAAAGATCCATTTGTCACTTGGGCAACGATTAATCCGAAGGTTGATCGTCTGAAGGGGGCCGGTGGCGGAATGGATAATGGAGTGTTTCCTGATGGTGAGCGTACTAGGGAAGCATTGGAGTCATACCCGTTGGAAACACTGACTATGGTGGGATCACTTGAGTATTCAAATGAAAGCTGGGGGCTGATTAAGGCGCCTGATGGAATTATCTATAGGGTAAAAAGTGGCAGTTACATCGGACAAAATCACGGCAAAATATCTAAAGTAAGCAGTGAAGATGTTGCTCTTATTGAAATTGTCTCCGATGGGCTTGGTGGGTGGGAAAATCGACCTGTAGAGTTATCTCTGAATGAAGAATGAAATGGATTGGGAGAATTGGAAAATGAAAACCCAGAGCTTGAGTCGTTTGAAGTGGCGAACGAAAAACCTATTGCGCCAAGCACGCCTGGGAACGGTATTTGTATCCTTGTTAATGGCATGCTCATTACCTGTTTATGCACTTGATGGTGTCGATACGAATGAACCAGTACAGGTGCTGGAAGATGTGGGGTTTGTCTCTCTTCCGGGCGATCGGGTGCAGATTAAACTATCTATTTCTGGTATGACTGAGGTTGTACAGCCTCTGAGTTTTACGATTGATAATCCAGCCCGTATTGCATTAGACTTTCCTGGTACGACCAGCAATGTCGCTAAGAAAACCCGGATAGGGATGGGTGTTGCCCGTAGTATTAATGCAGTGGAAGCAAAAGGACGAACGCGCGTGGTACTGAATTTAGTAAGAATGGTGCCATACGAAACACGAGTCGACGGTAGTGATTTTTATATCATTCTTGGTAGCGATGTAATGAAAGAGACAGTAGCAACTCTAAGTGATGATGGCGAGGTGGTTCACGAGGTTGTGGAAAAATCGCATGAGATTA
This sequence comes from Gammaproteobacteria bacterium, assembly GCA_003230195.1. Lineage (GTDB taxonomy): Bacteria > Pseudomonadota > Gammaproteobacteria > SZUA-140 > SZUA-140 > SZUA-76. Next base: position 7,568 of record QIHH01000110.1, on the reverse strand, counting down.
AACACATTGATTTTAGACGTGGTAAGAAAGGAGAGGCTTATATTGTCGTGACGCTGTCTGACTCAACTATTCCTGTTAATATTACAGAAGAAAGCGGTAATGTCGTACTGGACTTTCTTGATGCGACGTTACCTGAGGAATTTATTCGTCGTCTGGATGTGATTGATTTTGCGACACCTGTTACCACCATTGATAGTTTTATGGAGCAACGGAATGTTCGATTAGTTGTGAAGGCTGAAGGTGACTATGAGCATCTGGCATATCAGACTAATGAGACATTTACGCTTGAAATTACACCGCTATCAGAAGAAGAGAACAAGGTTAAAAAGGATAAATTTGGTTATTCAGGAGAGCGGCTGTCTCTTAACTTTCAGGATATTGAGATTCGAGCTGTCTTACAGTTAATAGCTGACTTTATTGATATCAATATGGTGACAAGTGATACGGTGCAGGGCAGTGTGACACTACGCTTGCAAAATGTCCCTTGGGATCAGGCATTAGATCTTATTTTAAAGACAAAAGGGTTGGCTAAGCGTAAGCAAGGCAATGTGATGCTGATTGCGCCTAGTGAAGAAATTACAGCACGAGAAAAACAGGAGTTTGAAGCTCAAAAGCAGGTCGATGAGCTTGCACCGCTTTTTTCTGAAGTGATTCAAATTAACTATGCGAAAGCAGCTGACATATCGGGGATTATATCGTCGCCTGCAAATTCGATGATGTCGGATAGAGGGCGTGTATCGGTTGATGAGCGTACCAATAATTTGTTGATTCGTGATACGCCTGAGAAGCTTGAAGAAATACTTCGGCTTATCGATGATCTTGATATTGCGGTGAGGCAAGTATTGATTGAATCGCGTATTGTCATCGCAAATGATGATTTTAGGCGGGATGTTGGCGCTCGTTTTGGTGCGTCAGGTTTTAAGCTTAACGGTACAAACCAGGAGATTACATCTGGCTCTCTTAACGGTACTACTCAAATAGGCAATGGTGATGTGTGGGAATTTGATGATCGTTTGAATGTTAATTTACCAGTGATTGGTAATGCTGGTTCTATGGGATTGGCCGTTTTAGGGTCTAATTTTCTGATTGAGATGGAGCTTTCTGCGATGCAAGCGGAAGGGAAAGGGGAGGTGGTATCTAGTCCTCGTGTGATTACCTCTAATCAGTCGACGGGTATTATTGAGCAGGGTGTGGAAGTGCCCTTTCAGGAGGCCGCGTCTAGCGGTGCGACGACGACTGCGTTTAAAAAGGCAGTGCTGAGTCTTGAGGTAACCCCGCAAATTACGCCAGATGATCGAATTATCATGGATTTGATCATTAAAAAAGATAATGTGATACAAATTGTGGGTGGTGGTTCTATTCCTAGTATTGAGACACGTGAAGTTCAGACGCAAGTGCTAGTTGAGAATGGTGAAACGGTGGTATTGGGTGGAATTTATGAACAGTTTAAAAATGATGGTGTAGAAAAAGTGCCATTTTTTGGTGATATTCCAGTACTGGGAGTGTTGTTCAGAAGAACGATCAAGCAAGACTCTAAAGATGAGTTATTAATTTTTGTGACACCAAAAATCCTTAAAGAGTCACTTGGAGCGCGTTAATGAATTGAATTTTGCTAGGCGTACATTAGAAAAGCCGGGAATTGCCCGGTTTTTTTTGCTTGGAAAATGATAACCACTTGATTTATTGTCTAAAAAATGGCATATCATCTTTGTATATGGACGAGTTAAATAATATATTTTTAGTGGGGCCTATGGGCTCAGGAAAAACGACGATCGGGCGGCAGTTAGCAAAAGTACTCGAACGAGAGTTTGTCGATAGTGATCATGAGATTTCTCGTCGTACTGGTGCGGATATCCCGTGGATTTTTGATATTGAAGGTGAAGCGGGTTTTCGTGAGCGTGAGCGCTTAGTGATTGATGATTTAACTCAACACCAGGGGATCGTGCTTGCAACGGGTGGCGGTGCTGTTCTGGATGCGGGTAATCGTCAATGTCTTGCTTCTCGTGGCATAACCGTCTATCTATCCGCTTCTCTTGACCAGCTTCATCTGCGTACGGCTAAAGATCGTAGCCGCCCGTTGCTACAGACTGATGACCCTCGCGCAAAACTTGAAGCTTTGATGCTGGTTCGAGAGCCACTCTATCAAGACGTTGCAGATATCGTGGTCGATACCGATGAGCGCAGTGTGCGTGCGACGGTGCAGTATGTGATTGATGAGATCACTCAGCAATCGAGCCGTTAATCCGTGCATAGCGTATATAATAGCGTCATTAGTTTAGGTAGAGCGATTTCATGAAAACGTTTGATGTCGATTTGGGTGAGCGTAGTTATCCCATCTTTATAGGTGGTGAGCTGCTTGCTCGTCCTGAATTACTGGCAGCATATATTGTTGGCCAGCAGGTGGTGGTGGTGAGTAATGAAACGGTTGCACCACTTTACCTTGATCAATTAAAAGCCTCTCTCACTGAGTTTGATGGTGAGAGCATTATTTTGCCGGATGGTGAGCAATTCAAGACGCTGGCGTATTTGAACAGAATCTTTGATGGGTTGTTGACTGCGCGATGTGGGCGTGATGTGACATTGATTGCATTGGGCGGCGGCGTGGTGGGTGATATGACGGGCTTTGCTGCAGCGTCATACCAGCGTGGCGTTAACTTTATTCAGGTACCGACCACGGTGTTAGCACAGGTTGATTCATCTGTTGGTGGAAAAACAGGGGTCAATCATCTGTTAGGTAAAAATATGATTGGAGCCTTTCATCAACCGCAGGCAGTACTGATAGATACGTCCGTATTGTCCACACTGGATGACCGTCAGTTGAGTGCTGGGATTGCAGAAGTGATTAAGTATGGCTTGATCAGTGATGAGCCTTTTTTTTGTTGGCTGGAAGACAATATGTCACGCCTGTTAGCGCGTGATGATGAGGCGCTTGTCTATGCGATTGAGCGTTCATGTCGCAACAAGGCCGCGATTGTTGCGCAGGATGAAAAAGAGAGTGGAGTGCGTGCGCTACTAAATTTAGGCCATACCTTTGGTCATGCGATTGAGGCGGGTATGGGTTATGGCAAGTGGCTTCATGGTGAGGCAATTGCGGTTGGTACTTGCATTGCGGCGGATCTGTCATGGCGACAAGGGTGGATTGATGAAGTTACAGTGGCGCGTGTGATTGCGCTCACAAAGGCGGCAAACCTGCCGACGCAAGCACCTGTTGAACTTTCAGTGGCGAAATTTAATGAATTGATGGCAGTCGATAAAAAAGTGAAGGCGGGTAAGCTGCGCCTGATTTTATTAAAAGGCATTGGCGAGGCCGTTATTTCGGCGGACTTTGATGGCGGCTTAATGAACGAAAGCATTGACGCGTACCGGGAGTGATAACCACGTGAATCTTCTTTTGGCACCTTATGCGGCAACGGTTACCAACTCACGTGGTCGTCGGCATCAGGAGTCGCCGCCCAATTATCGCACTGAATACCAGCGAGATCGAGATCGAATTGTCCACTCCGCCGCTTTTCGCCGCCTTGAATACAAGACACAGGTCTTTGTCAATCACGAAGGGGACATGTTCCGTACACGTTTGACGCATTCGGTAGAAGTGGCGCAGATTGCACGCTCAATTTGTCGCATATTAAATTTGAACGAAGATCTGGTCGAAGCGATTGCGCTTGCGCATGATCTTGGTCATACCCCTTTTGGCCATGCAGGGCAGGATTCACTCAATCGTTGCATGAGTGAGTTTGGTGGTTTTGAGCATAACCTCCAGTCGTTGCGTGTGGTTGATGAACTGGAAGAGCGTTATGCGGAGTTCAGTGGCCTTAATTTGACCTATGAATCACGCGAAGGGATTTTAAAACACTGCTCGCCTTATCGTGCAAAAGAGCTGGGTGAATTGGGTGAGCATTTTATTCACAAGCAGCAGCCGAGTCTTGAGGCGCAGCTTGCTAATGTGGCAGATGAGATCGCCTATAATAACCATGATATGGATGATGGCATGCGTTCTGGTTTAATCACCCTTGAACAGCTATGCAAGATGTCGCTGTTTGCCGAACAGTATGAGTTTGTGGTTGGTCATTACAAAAATCTCACTGAACGTCTCACAATACATGAAGTGGTACGACGAATGATTAATGCGCAGGTAACGGACCTTATCGATACTAGTATTGCGAATATTAAAAATGCTGCGCCAGAAACAATTGATGATATTCGTCAGCAGGAAAAGCCGTTGATCAGTTTTAGTGATGAGATGTATGCCTATAATCTGGAGTTAAAGCAGTTTCTACGCAAGGGCTTATATCAACATTATCGCGTCCGTCGCATGAGTGCCAAAGCTGGTCGGATCATCAAATCATTGTTTGATGTTTTTGTAGAGGATCAGCATCTTCTACCACCAAAATATGATAGCAAAGTATCTCAGATGGAAAAGGCAGAGGGCGATACCGGCAAAGCGCGCGTGGTCGCTGATTACATTGCAGGGATGACGGATCGTTATGCGATTGGCGAATTTGAACGCCTCTTTAACCCTTCGCAACTCACTTGAGTTGATAGCTGCGGTGCAGATTTACATGCAGACAGTTGTGGAAAAAAAGGTGCCGCTGCACTTTTGTCAGCTAATCTTGCAGCAAGATTTGCTGGGTGGCTGGACATTGATAAAGGAGCGCGGCACACAAGGATCAAAGGGCAGGCTTCAGCGTGAGCATCATGAAAGCTATGCTGATGCTGAAAGTGCAATGATGCGTGCGCGTGATGCGTTAGTGAATAAAGGCTACCGGGTTGTTTTTATCCGTGGTGAGGCAATTTCTTAGTGGCGGAGCAAAATATCAATGGCAATTCATCGCTTGGTGGTGGTTATCTAAGTCTGTATGGATTGACGCGGGAGCCATTTGTCGGTGAGATGTTGCCTGCCTCTTTTTATCCAGGGGCAACACGTGAGCAGCGGCTTAACTTGTTGTTACATCTGATCCCACTGGGTGAAATTTTACTGATTACCGGCACAACAGGGATAGGTAAAACCGCTCTGTTAGAGCAATTTCTTGCCAAGGAAAAAGAGTCTTGGCGTGTCTGTCGGCTGGATGGTAGTGGGGGGCTCGACTCAAATCAATTGTTACAACAGTTGGTGCAGGTATTTTCGCCTGAGATTGCGGGGCAAATAGATCGAGCCGAAATGGAGCGGTTGTTGATCTTGCAGTTGCAGTTGCTGCGTAAGAACGCACAGCAAGCGATGTTGTTGATCGATAATGCGCAGCATATTGCTGAGTCTGGCTTACGAGCACTGAGCAAGTTGATTGTTGAGGACCCTGATGAAGAGAAGCTGTTGGGTGTCGTGTTATTTAGTGAGCCAGAGATTGAAGCGACGCTCAATAATCCTGCACTGCAAGTGCTGCGGGGGCAAATCAAACACACCTTTGAGCTGCCGTTGTTAAGCGAAGAAGAGACGCAGCAGTATCTTGACCACCGAATTCAGGCGGCCGGATTTCAGGGAGCAAGCCCTTTTACCGCTGCGGTCAATAAGGCGGTTTTTAGCGCATCAAAAGGTCTGCCGGTAAAGATTAACGAACTGGCTCAGGCGGTGATACAAAACAAGCGGCATGTTGCACCGCCGCTTCCAGTGACAGATGAAGAAGAGGTGGGCGTAGATTCCAAAGTAAACAGTAAGGCGAGGCGTGTCTTATTATCAATGATATGGCCATTTGCAGTCGCCGCAGTGTTAGCGGCGGTGCTGGTTTTTCAAGATGAGTTTAACGCGTTGTTTGATTTGCCTGATGAAGAGATTGAGGCAGTGGTGACAGCAGAAATTGCTGAGTTGCCAGTGGCAGAAGAGAGCGTGATACAAGATGTTGTGCCAGAAATAGTGGCAGAGGTTGCAGCAACGGTTGTGTCTGTTGAGCAGCAAGCAGCGGAGCCTGAAATTACAGTCCTAGAAGTAGTGCCTAAAGCACTTGCTGTTGATATTTTGCCGCTGATTGAGCCAGATGAAGAGGTGTCGATAGTGGCCATCAAAGCAGCGATAATTGAACCGGCGGTAGGCGAGCCTGTAGTGATCAAACCCGCGGAACCAACCTTGCCTGTTGCTGAATTGGCCATCATCGCGCCCAGCAAAGAGGTCTCTAAAAAAGCGCCAGTGGAGGCTAAATCTCCCGCGCCAAAAGCTGACTGGGTGAGTGTGCAGCCGCCGAAAGCGTATACGTTGCAAATTGTGGCACAACAGCAGGCGCAGAAACGAGAGGCATTTATTGCCCGTTTTGGGTTGGACAGCAGGGTAGAGCGTTTTAGTACCAATAAGAACGGTGTGCGTTGGTATGTGGCAGTGATCGGTATCTACGATTCGCGTACCGCAGCGCTTGAAGCGAGTCGTCAATTACCGGAGGGAGTGGTGCCATGGGTACGTAGTTTTGCATCCATTCAAAAAGAGTTGTGGCAGGAGGAGTTTGCCGGGGGTGTTATCAAAAAAGCCGAAAGCGAGGTTAAGTCACAGGTCTCTACTTCACAATCGCTGCTGACAGAGCAGGAGCGCTGGGTGATGGCGCGTGAGCCTGAACACTATGTATTGCAGTTGGCGGCATTTGAAAAAGAGGCAAAAACGCGCGGGTTTATCGAAAGTCATCAGTTACAGGATTTGGGTAAGTTGGTTCGATTAATGAATAAAGGGCGGCTTTGGTACGTCGCGATTTATGGTGACGTGGCAAATCGCCCAGAGGCGCTGCAGTTGGCGGATGACCTTGAGAGTAGCAAGGGTGTTTCACGACCGTGGGCGCGTTCATTTGGCTCATTACAGCGTGCGGTAGAGAAAATACAGCAAAAATAGCTATTTCAGAGGCTTCCAGTACCCCCGAAATCTTCATTATATCTTTTTATTTCAATGGGTTATAATATTTTCAGCGAGTAATCCATAATGTGCTGATATTGAATGGTAGCGCCCAGGCGGGTATACTTCGGCGTCCTAGTCTGTGTGGCGTGTTCGCACCTCTGCGCACGGCCATTATTTGACTTTGTTTGCGCAAAAAACAATCAGGCTGGATATGACAGAGAATTCCCCGTCCCAATTGATTGAGGCGCTTTGGGGTGCATGGAGGAGGATGTGAAATTTATCGCCTCGAGCATCTGCTGTTGAATTAAGGGTGTCCGCGCACTTGAGAGAGGCGTGTTGTACATTTCGGAAATATTTTTGAGAGGAACAAACTATTGTCCCGTCAAACACGACCTTCTAAGCAAGGTTTATACGACCCTGCCTATGAGCATGATGCTTGTGGTGTCGGCTTTGTCGCCAATATTAAAGGCGTAAAGAGCCATGCGATTGTCCGCCAGGGGCTGACGATTCTTGAGAACCTTGAACATCGAGGTGCGGTGGGCGCAGATCCACTAGCCGGTGATGGTGCGGGCCTGTTATTGCAGATTCCAGACCAATTTTTTCGTGAAGAGTGTGCCGCCAACGGCATCACACTGCCAGCCGAAGGCGCTTACGGTGTTGGCATGCTCTTTTTGCCGCAAAACAGGACAGATCGCCAGGCGTGTGAACTGTTGATTGAAAGCACGATTGAAGATGAAGGGCAGGCTGTACTCGGGTGGCGCGATGT
>QIHH01000202.1 GCA_003230195.1 Gammaproteobacteria bacterium | reverse complement strand
CCAGCACGCAACAACTAAATAATTAGCAAGCGTGGCCGATAGATTCAATGAGACAATAACCCCTATTAATCCATATAGTTATGAGCACACCATCAACTAGTACAAATCTGAGTGGCCTTGCTAGAAGGTTGGTGCTTGATGGTCTGCTAGAAGAAGATAAAGCCATTGAAGCTTATGAACAGGCTGCAAAAAAGAAGACACCATTAGTTCGCTATCTTGTCGAAAAAAAACTGTTAGACAGCAGCGCCATCGCCCATGCAGCAGCACACGAATTTGGCACGCCAATATTTGATTTAAACAGCATGGATCTCGAGTCTGCCGCGACCAAATTGATCGACCATAAGATGATCCTAAAGCATAATGCACTGCCGCTGTTTAAACGTGGCAATCGACTCTTTGTCGCCGTGTCAGACCCCACTAATCAAAATGCATTAGATGAGTTCAAATTCAACGTCGGTGCCAATGCTGAAGCTATTCTCGTTGAAGAGGATAAGCTAGCCAAAGTCATTGAAACTGTCTTAAATGAACAAGACACCTCAATGGAGGATTTGGATGATACCGACCTAGACGACATCGATATTTCGAGTGGTGAAGAAGACACCACTGGTGAGGACGGTGACGAAACAGAAGTGGACGACACACCCGTTGTACGCTTCGTTAATAAGGTGCTATTAGATGCCATTAATAAAGGTGCATCAGATCTTCACTTCGAACCCTATGAAAAAGTCTACCGCGTACGTTTTCGTATTGACGGTATCTTACAAGAGGTCGCTAACCCACCCATCGCATTGGTCAGGAAAATTTCCGCGCGCATAAAGGTTCTTTCACAACTGGATATTTCTGAACGCCGCGTTCCGCAGGATGGGCGCATGAAGATGAAGCTTTCAAAAACACGCGCTATCGATTTTCGTGTTAGTACTTGCCCCACACTGTTTGGCGAAAAGATAGTGATGCGTATTCTTGATCCAAGTAGCGCCCAATTAGGTATTGATGCGCTGGGTTATGATGAAGATCAAAAAAAGCTCTTTATGGAGGCAATCCACAAGCCTTATGGCATGGTGTTGGTGACAGGCCCAACCGGCAGCGGCAAAACAGTCTCACTTTATACCGCGCTTAACATTCTGAACACGGATGATCGCAATATTTCAACCGCAGAGGATCCCGTCGAAATTAGCCTCTCAGGCATTAACCAAGTCAATGTAAACCCCAAGGCCGGACTCACCTTCCCCTCAGCACTGAAAGCGTTTCTTCGCCAGGACCCTGATATTATTATGGTGGGTGAGATTCGAGATATTGAAACCGGTGAGATTGCCATCAAAGCGGCGCAAACCGGTCACTTTGTTCTCTCCACGCTGCACACCAATGACGCGCCACAGACATTAACACGTCTGATCAACATGGGTATTGCCCCCTTTAACATCGCCTCAGCCGTGAGTTTAATCATTGCACAGAGATTAGGACGCCGTTTATGCAAGCACTGTAAACAACCGCTTGATCTCCCTAATGAAGTCCTGTTAAAAGAGGGATTCAAAGAAGAGGAGCTTAACGATCTGACTATATATGGCCCTGTAGGGTGTGAGCAATGCAACGGTGGCTATAAAGGACGAGTCGGCATCTACCAGGTGATGCCAATATCAGAGGCAATGGGAAAACTCATCATGGAAGGTGGCAATGCAATACAACTAGCTGACCTGGCAAAAGCGGAAGGCGTTAACGACCTTCATGCATCAGGACTCATCAAAATCAGGGAAGGCATCCTCAGCCTAGAAGAACTCAATCGTATCGTCACCGCAGATTAATTTCAGGAAATTCAAATGGCCACTAAAACTAAGCGCAAAGATACTTTTCTGTGGGAAGGCACCGACCGAAAAGGAACCAAAGTCAACGGCGAAATAGCAGGCGTATCCCCAGCATTAGTTAAAGCCGAACTGCGTCGCCAGGGCATCACCCCAAAAAAAGTCAAAAAGAAGCCAAAGTCACTTTTCGGAGGTGCGGGGAAAGGAAAAATCACCCCCCAAGATATAGCCCTTTTCAGCAGACAAATGTCCACCATGATGTCCTCTGGCGTACCCTTAGTACAGTCCTTCGACATCATCGGCAAAGGGCATGATAACCCAGCAATGTCGACACTTATTATGGCGATTAAGGCAGATGTAGAAGGTGGCAACACTTTTGCCGATGCCCTTGCAAAACACCCTCTTCAATTTGACTCTCTCTACGTTAATCTTGTCACCGCAGGCGAACATGCCGGTATTCTTGAAACACTACTCGAAAAAATTGCCACGTATAAAGAAAAAACTGAATCGATGAAAGGTAAAATCAAGAAAGCCCTTTTCTACCCGCTTGCAGTAATTGTAGTTGCCTTTATTATCACGGCCATCCTTTTAATCTTTGTCGTACCGCAATTCGAAGATATGTTCAATAATTTCGGCGCTGATCTGCCAGCCCTGACAATGTTAGTCGTACAGCTATCTAAACTAGCCCAAGAGTGGTGGTGGGCCGCATTAATTGTGCTCGGCATTATATTCCATGTGATAAAATTGGCAAAACAGCGCTCAAAAAAATTCAACGAAATACTAGACAAGGTTGTTCTTAAAGCACCCGTTATCGGCCCTATTATCACAAAGGCAACGATTGCCCGTTTTGCTAGAACACTCGCAACCATGTTCGCTGCTGGCGTACCACTTGTTGAAGCAATGAACACGGTAGCGGGCGCTGCAGGCAACTCAGTCTACACCAAGGGCATTTTGAAAATGCGCGATGAAATATCAACGGGTAACCAACTCAACATCACAATGAAGCAGTCAGGGCTATTCCCCAACATGGTCGTTCAGATGGTTGCCATTGGCGAAGAAGCCGGTTCTATTGATAGTATGCTATCCAAAGTCGCCGATTTCTACGAAGAACAGGTCGACGATGCTGTGGATGGCCTTACCAGCCTTTTAGAACCTCTGATCATGGCATTCCTCGGTGTTATCGTAGGCGGCTTGGTCGTTGCTATGTATCTGCCAATTTTTAAAATGGGCGAAGTCGTTTAGCCAACGGACTAAACATTTAACGAGACCTTTGCACGAGAACTAGTTTTCGTTCCAGCAAGGCATAAATGATCAAAAAAAACGGGGTTTACACGAAGTAAATGACTATTTTGAGATCATTTATAACGCGGCTGGAGCGGAAAATAGACTAGTGCAAAGGTCTCTTAACGAAACTTAAATAAAAAACATCATGCTGCTCTTGTTTAGCGAAAACCTTACCGCCTTTATATCAATAATAGCCATTCTCGGCCTATTGATCGGTAGCTTCCTTAACGTCGTCATTCTGCGTCTACCTATCATGATGGAAAAAGAGTGGTTCAGCCAATGCCATGAGCTACTGGAAATCACCCAAACGAATGAACAAACAGATAAACCGTTCAATCTAGTCACCCCCAACTCTCACTGCCCAAAGTGCAACCATGAGATCAAGGCGATAGAGAACATTCCAATACTCAGCTATCTATTTTTAAAAGGTTGTTGTAGTGATTGCGGCATCAAAATCCCTTTGCGCTATCCCATTATCGAGGCCACCACTGCGTCTCTATCAATTGCCGTCGCATGGCATTTCGGCCCAACGTGGGAGGCCGCAGCGGCACTGTTGCTCACATGGGCACTGATCACACTCACCGTGATCGATTTTGATCATCAACTACTACCCGATAGCATCACCCTTCCTTTTCTCTGGCTGGGTCTAGGCATTAGCCTTGCAGGTGTTTTCACCGACCCGGCCTCGGCTATTATTGGCGCACTAATGGGTTATCTAAGTCTTTGGTCAGTCTATATTTTATTCAAATTAACCACTGGCAAAGAGGGCATGGGGCATGGCGACTTCAAATTGTTGGCAATGCTGGGAGCCTGGTTAGGGTGGCAAGCCGTGCTGCCCATCATCTTGCTCTCCTCAATAGTCGGTGCTATCGTCGGCATTACCCTGATCGTGGTACGCGGCCGTGATAAAAACATGCCCATTCCATTTGGTCCCTACCTCGCCACTGCAGGCTGGATTACGTTATTATGGGGCGATCAAATCACCCAGACATATTTGACAACCATAAACATCTCCCCCTAAATAGGGTCTTTCATTCAACAAAGGCCATCTGTCATCCATGTTAGTTGTCGCACTTACCGGAGGCATTGGTAGCGGAAAAACCACCGTTAGTCAGTTATTTGAAGCCTTTGGTATCCCCGTTATTGATACCGACATTATTTCACGCCAACTCGTAGCCCCAGGTGAAGTGACGCTAGAGGCCATTATCAATCAATTTGGCCCCTCCGTTCTCTCAGCCGATAGATCACTCAACCGCACGAAACTCCGCCAGATAATTTTTCAAAATACAGAAAAAAAAGCACAACTAGAATCAATCCTTCACCCGCTTATTCGCAAAGAGGTGGCACGTCAGATATCAAAACTCACCGCACCTTATTGCATCGTCGTCATCCCACTCTTGATTGAAAGCAACCAGGAAAAAATAGCAGATCGTATTCTTGTTGTCGACACATCTGAATTCGCTCAACTCGCCCGAGTCACCCTGCGCGATAATCAAACAGAAAACGAGGTTGCTGCGATCATTTCAGCACAAGTATCACCTAACAAGCGGCTCGCCGCTGCCGATGAGGTCATTCACAACAATGGCAGCTTAAAAGAACTAAAACAACAGGTTGCGATATTACACCAAAAATACCTGACATATAATCAGGCATCTGAACAAGCTAATTTGCCATTCGACCTAAGGTGATAGACAATGGAGCCGATAGAGGCCTGAATGGGACAGTAAAAGTCCTTAGTATTCAATAATCTGTAAAACAAAGTAAAATTACTTATTAGCTTAATCGGAAAAAATGAGGCGAATGAGAGAATTCGCCTCTTTTTAAGACTCGATTTTCTTTTTCAACAGATCGACCATACACTGCCTCGTGATGCCGCATGGGATAGCCGGGCAACACTCGCCACCCTGTTAGACGTTTTGAATATATTCAGCCGATCCGATCTGAAAACCGAAGTCATTATGGAACTAGAACGCATCAGCACTGGGCTCGCTCGACTTGAACAGACACCCGGCGTTGATACTACAATACTGACATCACTGCTCGATGAGATTGATCGCTTAGTCGACCGGCTGCACGGCGCTCAGGGGCAAATTGGCCATCAGCTTCGCCAAAATGAGTTTCTCAGCAGTATCAAGCAACGCAGCAGTATTTCCGGTGGTAGTTGTGATTTTGACCTCCCTAGCTATCACTACTGGCTGGAGCGCTCTGCAGAGAAGCGCCTGAAAGATCTGCAGCTGTGGATATCAAGCTTCGATGATATCCGCGCCGCCATCAGCCTGATACTAAAACTCATTCGTGACAGTGCCACCTCAACTAACGAGATTGCCGAATCGGGTTTTTTTCAGCGCACCCTAGAAACCAGTGCGCCGTTTCAATTAATTCGCGTCACCATGCCAGAGAATATTCCCTGCTTCGCTGAAATCAGTGGCGGTAAACATCGCTTCACGGTGCGCTTTATGAGCACCAACTTTCAGGATCGCCCCACGCAGTCATCGCAGGATATCGGCTTTATTCTCACCACCTGCGCAATCTAGCGTTTCACCAGATGAACGTTAAATGCCCTACCTGTAAAAAACAGATTGAATGGTCAAGCGCACACTCGCGCCCATTCTGTAGTGAACGCTGCCAGCTGATCGATTTAGGAAAATGGAGCGGCGAAGAACACCGCATTCCAGGGACAGGACACATACATCTCGATGAAAAGACAGATTTCAACGACCACTAACAGTTAGAATAGCTCCAGGACTGAAAAATATCGGACTTAAAGGCTTTCCAAATTCCATAAAGCCCCAATCGCAGCAACCCCCTGCGCACCGGCACCTTGTGCCGTTGCCAAATCAGCAAGTGTCATTCCACCAAGCGCATAAACAGGTAGTGGACTCGCTGCCAGCAACGACTCAAACTGCTGCCAACCCAATGTTTCAGCACCCGGATGTGTATGAGTCGGCATCACTGGCGACAGCACCGCAAAATCGACCCCAACATCACTCGCCTGCTTTAATTCAGCCGCATCGTGGCAAGAAGCCGAGAGCTTATAATCACTCTCCAGCGGACGACTATTCAATGATGACAACTCGTGCCCCGAAAGATGCAAGCCATCTGCCCCCACCTCTAACATCATATCAACCGAGCCATTCAGCATCAGCTTTGCCTTATAGCGACGGCACAAAACCTTTACTTCAACGGCAAGCTCACAGTACGTCAGCCTCGCCAGTGATTTAGCTCGCAATTGCACCAGACGTACACCCGCTTGCAATGACACTTCCAGTCGTTTCAAAAATTGATCGCCCTCTTGCGCCGGATCAGGCGTAATCAAATAATGAGCCGGCAACTGCATAGCAGTAATCACCGGTAAATTTGCCCGAGGAAAATCATGTTGTTGTAACTCATCAATCGCGACCCACGTGAGTGGCTGCCCTTCTCGACCATAAGCGTCACCTGAAAAACCATCGACACGCCACACATCCAGTAAAATCGATTTATCGGGATAATCATGCGGCACGCTAATCAACCGCCTTGCCGACTCTAGCGTGATGCCCAACTCCTCATCAAGTTCACGCACCAGAGCGGTGCGCACATTCTCACCGCACGCGACCTTTCCGCCAGGGAATTCCCACAAACCACCCTGGTGCGCTTCAACATTGCGGCGCGCCAGCAACAGTTTGCCATCGCGAACGATTGCCGCCGCTACAATATGCTGCCGGGAAGTGCTCATAATGAATAAATTAAAGAGTCGTCAGAAGCGCCAGCCCTAGAACATAAAACGCAGACCAAGATACCCGCCATTATCAATATCAATACTGCCACCGCCAACAGCATCTAAATCAGCTTCTATGTCGCGGTAACCCAAGTAAACAGTCGCCTGAGTCAAAATTTTATACTCGACTCTGAATTCAGCAGATTGCAAATTTTTGCCATCCATAAATGTCAAAATCTCGGGCGCATAAAAAACCTGGCCGACAATACTCAAACGGTTCATTGAAGGAGGAGAATATTGTAACAACCCACCAATCGCTAGCGCACCAATATCCACGGTATCGAGACCAATCCCATAACCTCGAACACCCACGCCCGCAACCAAACCGGGTGAGCCACTACCCGCTTCACCCCTAATATCTAACCCGACAATACCGAGATAATCGTCCGCCTCAGTATAAATCATACCGACTTCCAGGCTCGCGCCACCAAGACCAGAATCACTTGTAAACGGAGAGATATAGAGCAGTTGAACACTATCGTTGTTCAAATTGAGATCCAGTGCATCAGCCTTTACCATTGATGTAGACATCAACATCATCGAAGCTGCAAGCAAGGTAATGTAACGCTTAAACATTCATTTACTCCTTAACATTCGGCCCATTGAGCCAGAATAATGATCAATTAGCCTCAATCTACCACAGCCACACAATCAACCCAACTAGGGAACACGTGCGCATACCCATACATCCACTTTTTGCACCCCACTATCCCGCATGACTTGCGCTAGCTCTGTCACAGTATTGCCCGTTGTCATCACATCATCAATAACCGCTACATGTTTGCCGCTCAACACACCATCCACCTCGAAGGCCCCTTTGATATTAGATCGACGCTGTTTTGCGGGCAGATCAGATTGCACCGCGGTTTCCCGGCTACGATGGCAACAAGAAAAGTCCATCGGCACGCCAAGCAATTTGCTCACCGGTCGTGCCAGTTCGACTGCCTGATTATAGCCACGCGTCTGTAAACGTCGCCGATGCAGTGGCACCGGTACAATCAGATCTGGTAGTCGCTGTTCTTGCTGGTGCAGCGATTCAGCCATCAGCGTCCCCAGCAAACCATTCACCAGCCGTCGATTAAATTTGAGCTGTTGAATCAGATGATCAATCGGATGGGTGTAACGGAACAGGCTAAAAGTCTGCTCAAACGGCGGCGGTATTTGCAGGCAACTGCCACATACACCAGACGTCGCCAACGGCAAAGCACATCGTCGACATGCATGTCCCAGATAGGGCATGGCTGCGAGACAACCCTGACACAAGTCCAACGCATCTTCCGCCTTCTGACCACAGGTGACACAAATGGGGGGCAGCAGATAGTTATGTATAGTTTTTAAACAGTTGTTAACCATCTTCATTCCATAGAAGTTGACAGCGGCCGCGCTACCCCTCACTATTTACACCCTTTGTGAAATAGCATAATCCCCTTCATCTATTTTGGAGCCAGCATGAGCCAGCACTATACCCGCATCGACGAAATCACCCAACGCATCCTCAAGGACGGCGAAATGAGCGTTGATGAAGGACACTGGATGATCAACCTTGATGACGACTACCTCAGCTGGCTGATGGCCGGTGCCGACCGTATCCGCCGCAATTTTCGTGGTAACAAAATTGAAGTATGCGCGATCTCAAACGTACGCTCGGGTAACTGCTCCGAAAACTGTTCTTTCTGCTCACAAAGCGGCCACCATAAAGAGACCAAAGCACCAGTTTACGACTACATTAAATCAGAAGAGTTAGTGGCGCAAGCTAGGCAGGCGCGGGAATGGGGAGCAAGTGATTTTGGTGTGGTCTCCAAAGGGTGGGGAGTGCGCTCCGATAAAGAACGCAATCAGTTAAAGGAATATTTCAGCGAGTTAAAAAAACATAGCGAGATTGGTCGCTGCGCCAGCCTCGGCGCACTTGACCGCGAAACGGCCGAGATGCTCAAAGAGCAGGGGATGGAAAACTACCACCATAACCTCGAATGTGCCGAAAGCTTTTTTGATAACGTCTGCACTACCCACACCTATCAGGAAAATATCGACACCATTCGTCATGCAACCGAGGCCGGGCTACGCGTTTGTGCCGGTGGTATTCTTGGCATGGGAGAGTCACTGGAACAACGTATTGAACTAGCCGAAACACTGCGCCAAAACAATGTTAAATCAGTACCACTGAATTTTCTTAATCCACAGGATGGCACCCCAATGGCAGAACAGGGCACCATGGTACCGCAGGAAATTCTCAAGAGCATCGCGGTGTTCCGCTACATGTTACCGCAAGCAGAAATTCGTATCGCAGGCGGCCGCCACTTCCTCGGCGACATGCAATCAATGATCTTTATGGCGGGTGCCTCCGGTGTGATGATTGGTGACTACCTCACCACCAGTGGGCGTAAAGTTGAGCAGGACATCAAGATGATTCAGGACCTACACCTTACCGCGCGTGAAGATACCCAGACTCGCCGCAGCGCAATCACCGCCTAAATCAAATCGACCTGCTGCAATGGCATTTGATCTCACTGCCAGACTAACACTTGCGCTAACACAACAAAAAGAACAATTTCTCTATCGATCACGCAAGGTGATCGATAGCCCTCAAGATGTTGAACTGCAATGCGATGGCAAGCCTTTATTGTCATTTTGCAGCAACGACTACCTTGGTCTCGCCAATCATCCAGCATTAATCAAAACACTAAAAGAAGGTGCCGAGCGTTATGGCGTCGGCAGCGGTGCATCACATCTGATTACCGGGCATAGCCACGCACACCATGCGCTCGAAGAAGCGCTTGCTGAATTTACCCGGCGGCCGCGCGCACTACTCTTCTCCAGCGGCTATATGGCAAACCTCGGCACGATCAGGGCGCTATCAGGCAAACAAGATACGATTCATGAAGATCGTCTTAACCACGCGTCGCTGCTGGATGCCGCGAAACTCAGCGACGCAACAATGCGACGCTACCCACATAATAATATTCAGGCATTGAACAAGCGTCTTGAAAAATCGAATGGCGGCCATCCCTTTATTATTACCGATGGCGTTTTCAGCATGGATGGTGACATCGCACCGCTACCACAACTTGTCACAACTGCCACCAGGCACAATGCAATATTGATGGTGGACGATGCTCATGGCATCGGCGTAATAGGTAAACATGGTCGCGGCACAATTGAACACTACGGGCTCAACAACGATAACGTGCCGATATTAGTGGGCACGCTCGGCAAGGCATTGGGTACCGCAGGGGCATTTGTCGCCGGTAGCGACGAGTTGATTGAAACATTGATTCAGCGGGCGCGCACTTATATCTATACCACCGCACTACCACCGGCCATCGCACATGCGACATTGACCAGCCTTAAATTAATAGAGACTGACGCGTGGCGCAGAGAACACCTGCAAATATTAATCAAACGATTTCGCAGTGGCGCGCAACAACTGGGGCTAAACCTGATGCCATCAACCACGCCAATACAGCCATTATTGATTGGTGACTCAGGTAAAGCAATTCGCATTAGCGAAGCACTACAACAACAGGGAATTTTGATTAGTGCAATCCGACCACCAACGGTCGCCGATGGTACTGCACGGTTACGCATCACCTTTTCGGCAAGTCACCGCGAGCAACATATCGAACAACTATTATCAGCGCTCGACAGCGTGATTAAACACCATGAAAAACAATATTAACAGCATCAAAAGTGGCGGCAGCGGCGAACACATCGCACTATTACACGGCTGGGGATTTAACGCTGCGATCTGGCAAAAGACCGCCCAGACATTAGCAAACAACGCACAGGTTAATTGCATCGACCTGCCCGGCCATGGGCACAGCCCAATGCCAGTTGGTGATTACAATATTGAAACACTTGCAGATCGGGTTGCAGAAACACTACCCGAACAGGGCAACCTCATTGGCTGGTCGCTCGGCGGGATGGTTGCGATGCAGATTGCGCTGCGACA
This sequence comes from Gammaproteobacteria bacterium, assembly GCA_003230195.1. Taxonomy (GTDB): domain Bacteria; phylum Pseudomonadota; class Gammaproteobacteria; order SZUA-140; family SZUA-140; genus SZUA-76. Next base: position 11,365 of record QIHH01000202.1, on the reverse strand, counting down.
TCCACAAAAAATTAAAAAACTCATCCTCGTCGCTAGCATCGCTCGCTTTGTGCGTGATGATGACTGGCGTTATGCCATTTCAACAGAAATATTACAGCAATTTTCTGAATCATTAAACAACAACACTCAACAAACACTACAACGCTTTATTGCGCTACAGATAATGGGCAACGATGAGAGTCGCGTGATACTTCGCAAACTGCGTGAACTGATGAATTCAAACGAAGCACCTCACCCGGCCGCACTGCAGGGTGGCCTGAAAATACTGCAGGAAGTTGACCTGCGAAATCAACTTTCAAAGATCACCCAACCAACATTAATGATCTTTGGTAAACGTGATACGTTGTCCCGGCCGAAAACAGCCAGGCAGATGTTGCCACTACTGCCTAATGCCCAGCTAGAGATCATCAATGGCGCAGGCCACGCCCCTTTTTTATCGCACAACGAACACTTCACCAATTTAATCAAGCAGTTCATCAAAGACCAATGATCCATGAACAGTAAACATAAAAAAGAGATTCAACCCTACGCAGTCGATAAACGCAAAGTACAGGCCGCCTTTGATCACGCAGCACGTGGCTATGATGAAGCCGCTGTGTTGCAACATGAAATCGGTCAGCGCGTCATGGATCGACTCGAATTCATCAAGATTGAACCCGAGGTCATTATCGACATTGGCTCAGGCACCGGGCGCCTTAGCAGTGCGGTATCAGAACGCTACCCCAGCAGCCGTCTCTATTCACTCGACCTTGCAGCCGAAATGCTGAACTACGCACGCAGGCAACCGACTACACAACCCGAAGGTTTTATCTGCGCCGATGCTGAGCAGTTACCATTCAACGATCAAAGTGTTGATATGATTGTCTCTAACGTCACCATTCAATGGTGCATGAATCTCGAACAAACCTTCAAAGAATTTCAGCGAATTATAAAACCTGGCGGTCTGTTAATGTTCACCACCTTCGGCCCGGACACACTCAAAGAGCTGCGCGTGAGCTGGAGCGGTGTGGATCAATACAATCACGTTAACGCCTTTTTTGACATGCATGATATCGGCGATGCCTTAAAGCGCATCGGTTTTAGTGACCCAGTGATGGATGTTGAAAACTTCACTCTCACCTACAAAGACGCAACCACATTAATGCGCGATCTAAAAGCCGTCGGCGCACATAATGTTACTAAAGGGCGACCACACGGCCTCACCGGGAAACAGCGCCTGCAAAAAGTGATCAAAGCATACGAACAGTTCCGTATGGATGATGGACTCTTACCAGCCACCTATGAAGTGATCTATGGCCATGCCTGGGCACCACTACCGCGAGATGAAAATAATATGGGTGACTCTAATGAAGACGGTAGCATTTCAATTCCGTTAAGCCGTATGCGGCGACGGATGGGAGTTAAAAAATGAACATCAACCCCCTGACCACACAACCTTCTGGTTCCCACGCAGGAGCACCACAAGCATTTCTTTTGGTCACATGGAAACGAGATAACTTCGGCAATACCCTATGAAAAAGGGTTACTTCATTACCGGCACGGATACCGCCATCGGCAAGACTTTTGTTTCGTGCGCACTGCTGAACGCCTTTGCAAATAAAGGTGTTAACGTTGGCGCAATGAAACCCATCGCAGCAGGTTGCGATCAAACCGTTAATGGCTGGCGCAATGATGATGCACTGCAACTCATGAAGCACACTAACATTGAGCTTAGCTACCAACAAGTAAACCCTGTTGCGCTACCCTCTCCCATCGCACCACATCTTGCGACCGAGTATCTAAATCAAACAGTGACTGTTGAAAAACTCACCGGCTATTTCGAAAACATAAAAAACAGTGCTGATTATTTTATCGTTGAAGGTGCCGGTGGCTGGCTAGTGCCGTTAAATGATAATGAAAGCATGGCAGATATTCCAAAAGCATTTCGGCTCGATATCATTCTTGTCGTCGGCATGCGACTGGGCTGCCTTAATCATGCGCTACTAACCGCAGCTGCCATTGAACAAAGTGGTAACCATTTAATCGGCTGGGTCGCCAACACCATTGGCCCCGGCATGCTGATGATTGAAAAAAACATTTTAACTTTAAGGAGAAGTATTAAAGCACCGCTGCTGGGCACGTTGCCGCATATGGATACGAAAGAGGTTAATACTGCTTCACAGAAGTTGGACATTGATTTTTTATTGGAGCTTAGTAAACCCAGTTAGAAAATATTTAAAAAAATTTTCCTGCACCCCAGCGAAGGCCAGGATGACGCGTCTTTGCCATGTATCAACTCATTGCCAAGAAACCTCTTACTGCAAGAAGACGCCTCTTTACTGAATGATGCATCCTTGAGGGTGACGTCCCTATCAAACCACCATCGCAACCTTCAATTTTCTAATCACACTGTTTTTCAATCTGACTAATACGTCTGGGTACGTTACCGCATAAAACACTTTCCGTCACCCCGGCGGAGGCCGGGGTCCAGTACTGTTAGATGATTTCTGGATCCCGATCTTCGCCGGGGTGATGCGTCTTTACTAGGTATCAACTCATTGCCGAGAAACCTCTCATTGCAGGAAGACGTAGTTATGCTGGATGATACACCCTTGAGGGCTGCTACCTTTATGCCACCATCGCAACCTTTAACTTCTTAATCGCATTGTTTTCAATCTGACGAATACGTTCAGCTGAAACACCGTATTGATCGGCCAACTCATGCAGTGTTTTCTTTTCGTCAGCCAACCAGCGTTGCGCGAGAATATCCCGACTGCGGTCATCGAGATCTGCCATCGCCTGCTGCAGGCGCGCGGTGTTGTACGCTTCCCAGTCACTCTCTTCTAGCTGAATATTAGGATCCATACTGCTATCTTGTAGGTAAGTAGCGGGAGCAAAGTTACGATCACTATCCTCATCGCCCTCAACCGGCAGATCAAACGAGGCATCATGCGCGCTCAGACGTTTCTCCATCTCCATCACTTCTTGCGGTTTAACACCGAGATCACGAGCGACGGCATGCACCTCTTCTTGGTTAAACCAGCCAAGACGTTTTTTGCTGCTGCGCAGTTTGAAAAATAGTTTTCGTTGCGCCTTGGTGGTCGCGACTTTAACGATACGCCAGTTGCGCAGTACGTATTCGTGGATCTCAGCGCGAATCCAGTAAACTGCGAAAGAGACCAAGCGCACATTCATCTCAGGATCGAAGCGTTTTACCGCTTTCATCAAACCCACATTACCTTCCTGAATCAGATCCGCCTGCGGCAGACCGTAGCCACTATAGCTACGCGCGATGTGCGCCACAAAACGCAGGTGAGACATCACCAGTTCACGTGCGGCTTCAAGGTCTTCATGGTCGCGAAAACGGCGTGCTAGTTGACGCTCTTCATCAGCACACATAATCGGGATCTCGCTGATCCCTTGCTGGTAGCTTTCGATACTACCTGTCGGCACGATATGTCCGTCTGGCGTCGCCAGACTTAGTTCAAAATCGTTAGTCACCACTTAATACCCTCTCATATAAGATAACACTCATTGATATTTTAGCACTCCAATAGTAAGAGTGCTAATTTCTAGAGAAGTTCCAAAAATCGGAGGATAACTTTCATACACCTTATAATTCAACAGGTTACTGATTAGGTCGGCTCAATATCCCGTAAGTGACGTCCCACTGCCAGCCACGCACCAAGCAGACCAAGCAAGCCACCCGCCACCAGCACCACCAAAACACCCACAGACTCCAGCGAACCGAGGGAGAAGTTACTGTTATAGAGCAACGAAAGCTGTTGCACCGGGCCGTGCAGCAGCCACAATGAAAGGGTGACGAGCAGCCATGCCATCACCGCCCCCAGCACCCCTTGCCACAGACCACTGTATAAAAATGGACGCTGAATAAAGGCATCCGTTGCACCAATCAGCTTCTGCACCTCGATTTCATCGCGGCGATTCTGAATCGCAAGGCGGATTGTATTGCCAACAATCAGCAGCACCGCCAGTGCCAGCAACACCGCCAACACCAGCACCCCGCGCTCACCTATCGCTATAATCGCATAGAGCCGTTTAAGCCACTCCATATCAAGCTGTGCCATCTCGACCGATGGCAGGTTGCGCAGTTCATGCAGTAGTGGTTCCACCAGTAGCGGTTCGCTGGCCTCCTTTGTCGGGCGCACTAGCAACACATTAGGCAGCGGATTTTCATCGAGCACTTCAAGCGCATCAGCAAAGCCGGAATATTGACGAAACTCGCCCAGCGCCTGCTGCGGGGTCACATGCACCACCGCTTCAATCGACGTCATCGCACTAATCTTCTCGACGATACGTCTCGCCTCAACAACTTCAATACCCTGCTTTAAAAAGAGCGAGATTTGCACCGCATCTTCCCAGCCAGCACTAACGCCCTGCACATTTTTCAATACGACATGCAGCCCGGTGGGCAGTGCGAGTGCAATACCGATCACGGCAATGGTCATCAAACTCGACAGTGGATTGCGGCTAACGCGCCCAAGGCTCAGAAATAGCGCTTGAAAATGGCCTTTAAAGTAACCACGAAGCCACCCTTTGCCACGCGAACGACGAACCGTGCTGGTGCCACGTTGCAGTGCGGCACCAGTCAACGTAACACGTGTCGCTGAGCGACGCGGCGAACGGCGGGTTGCCTGACGTGCCATTACTGTCGCACCTCGCCCTGTTCACCCGCGCCATCGATCAATCGCCCTTTATCCAGCACCAATACACGTTTACCCATACGGCTAATCAGATCGATATCATGGCTGGCGATCAACACCGTCACCCCAACCTGATTAAATTCGGCAAAGAGGTTCATGATCTCAGCTGAGAGTGCAGGGTCAAGATTACCAGTCGGCTCATCCGCCACCAACAGCGGTGGCTTATTGACCACTGCGCGCGCGATACCAACACGCTGCTGCTCACCGCCCGACAGCGACGATGGCAACATACGCTCTTTATCAAGCAGGCCGACTTTATCAAGCGAGGCATGAACACGGCGTTGAATATCGCGATGCGGCTGTCCTGCAATCACCAGCGGCAGCGCCACGTTATCAAACACGGTTCGGTCATTCAGCAGTTGATGGTTTTGAAAGATGATGCCGATGTCACGACGTACATAGGGGATATGGCGCCGTCCCAGCTTGGAGAAGTTTTTACCATTGATGATCACTTGTCCGTAACTAGCGCGCTCAATCAGCCCGATCAATTTTAACATCGTGCTTTTTCCTGCCCCGGAATGGCCGGTGAGAAAGGCCATCTCGCCCGCATCCAGCTGCAGGTTGATGCCACTCAGCGCCTCGCCTCCTTCAGCATATCGCTTACCGACATTCTCAAAATGGATCATGAATACTCACTTCATCTCATCGTATTACATCACTAATCGCTGCCCCTCTCCCATTGGGAGGACGGGCTAAAACCTTTTTAACAGCCTACTGTGAAGCCTCTTCAGCAAAGAGTGCGTCAACAAATTCCTCCGCATCAAAGGTACGCAGGTCTTCTATCCCTTCACCAACACCGATAAAACGGATCGGTATATTAAGCTTATTGGCGATCGCAAACAGCACCCCACCCTTGGCGGTACCATCAAGCTTAGTCAACGTGAGACCCGTCAGACCAACCGCTTTGTGGAACTGCTCTGCCTGCGTAATCGCATTCTGCCCGGTACCGGCATCAACCACCAGCATCACTTCATGTGGAGCACTTTCATCATGACGCGACAACACGCGGCGAATCTTCTTCAACTCTTCCATCAAATTGGTCTGAGTATGCAGACGACCCGCGGTATCGACGATCAGAATATCCATCCCTTTGGAGCGCGCTGAATCCATCGCATCAAAAATCACCGAAGCCGGATCTGAAGCGCGTGGCTGGGCCACCACCGCAATATTATTACGCTCACCCCATACCTGTAGCTGTTCCACTGCCGCTGCACGGAAGGTGTCACCAGCAGCCAACATAACCGACTTACCCTCGGCCTGAAATGTCTTTGCCAGTTTGCCAATGGTAGTGGTTTTACCGACACCGTTAATGCCTACCATCAAGATCACATAAGGCTGTTTCCCGCCATCGCATACCAGCGGTTGGCTGGCGGGCGCGAGAATTTTCAGCATATCCTCGCGCAATGCGGCGTAGAGCGCACCACTATCACCCAGTTTTTTGCGCGACATCCGCTCAGTAAGGTCATTAATGATTTGTTGAGTGGCATCAACGCCGACATCGGCTGTCAGCAGCAGCATCTCCAACTCCTCCAGCACTTCGTCATCAATCTCTTTGCGGCCCATCATCAGATTGCCAAGACCGCCAACCAAACTAGTGCGAGTACGCGTTAACCGATCACGCAGGCGGCCAAGCATCCCGGGCGACTTCGTCTCTTCTTTCTCTTTTTGTTTACTTTTTCCGAATCCAAACATAAATCAAAATCTTACAATTATTACCAGGTTGAATTTTGGGCTATCGAACACATTACAAAGACCGACATTTTCGTTATGCTAATCTTACCATTAATATAGTCATGATTGTTTAGCGGTTCCTTTTAGGTACTGTATGGACACTAACCAACACAAGGGGATTCTGAATATGCTGAAAAAGTCTTTGGTGGCGCTCTGCGCGAGCCTCATATCGGCCACCGTGTGGGCGAGTAATAACCCCGCTGTACATGAGTTCACCCTGGACAACGGGCTCAAGGTGATCATTAAAGAGGATCACCGCGCACCCGTGGTGATTTCCCAGGTGTGGTACAAGGTCGGCAGCAGCTATGAGCACAACGGCATCACAGGTGTTTCCCATGTGCTGGAACATATGATGTTCAAGGGTACTGAGAAACATGCCCCCGGTGAGTTTTCGCGCATTATCAGTGAAAATGGGGGTAATCAAAATGCCTTTACCGGACGAGACTACACCGCCTATTTTCAACAGCTGGAAAAAAGCCGCCTTGAAGTAAGCTTCGAGATGGAAGCGGATCGTATGCGTAACCTGAAACTGCTCGATGATGAGTTTACCAAAGAGATACAGGTGGTGATGGAAGAGCGCCGTCTGCGCACTGAAGATAATCCTAAATCACTCACCTATGAACAGTTTGCCTCAACGGCATTTATGAACAACCCCTACGGTAATCCTGTGATTGGCTGGATGAATGATCTCGAAAACATGAATAATGACGACCTTAGAAAGTGGTACGAGATGTGGTACGCGCCCAACAATGCAACGCTTGTCGTGGTGGGCGATGTCAATGCCGATGAAGTCTATCAGATGGCAAAAAAATATTATGGGGTACATCAACGCGGCGAAGTGGCCACCACCAAGCCAAGAATCGAAGCAGCCCAGAAAGGTGAAAAACGGGTACTGGTTAAAGCCCCAGCAGAACTGCCTTATCTAATGATGGGTTACAAAGTGCCCACACTAACCCCCGAAAACTCGTGGGAACCCTATGCACTCGAAGTACTGGCAGCAGTACTCGATGGCGGCAAGGGTGCGCGCTTTGAAAAGATTCTGGTGCGCGAAAAACAGATCGCCGCCAGCATCGGTACCAGCTACGGTATGACCGGACTGCATAATGACCTGCTAAGTTTCAGAGGCACCCCAGCGCAAGGGCAAACGGTTGAAACACTTGAACTTGCGATCCGTGAACAGGTACAGCGCCTGCACCATGAGTTAGCCAGCAAAGAGGAACTGGCACGCATCAAAGCCCAGGTGGTCGCCGCTGATGTCTATCAACGCGATTCGGTCTATTACCAAGCGATGCAGATCGGCATCCTTGAGACCGTTGGTCTATCGTGGAAAATACTCGACGATTATGTTGAACGCATTCGCGCTATCACCCCAGAACAGATTCAGCAAGTCGCAAAAAAATACCTGACCGATGACAATCTCACCATCGCAACATTGATCCCACAACCACTGGACCGCGAGACTATCAAACGCCGCATGAACACAGGTGGTGGTCATGGCCGTTAATTTCAACGGTAAAATAATGGCCCAGACGATCAACAACCCAGAGGGACTCGCGTACACCATGCAAACATTTAAACACTCAATCCTCGGGCTGCTGACATGCCTCTTGACACTCGCGGTAATGCCTGTGCATGCAGCACCTACTATCCAGCACTGGACAACCGATAACGGCGCACGCGTCTACTTTGTTGCCGCACCCGGCCTGCCGATGGTCGACATTCAATTCACCTTTGATGCCGGTAGCGCCCGCGATCACGATAAAAAAGGGGTTGCCCATCTCACCAATTCGCTGCTTGATGAAGGTGCCGGCAAACTAAATGCCGACCAGATTGCCGAGCAGTTTGAAAATCTTGGCGCGGAGTTTGGTACCGGCTCTTATCGCGACATGGCACTGATGAAGCTGCGCAGTCTAACCGACCAGGCACTGTTAACACCCGCGCTTGAACTTTTCGCCCTCACCCTGAGCGCCCCGACGTTCCCGCTCGAAAGTTTTGAACGCAATAAAAAACAGACATTAATTGCGATTCAATCACAGCGTCAATCACCACAATCGATCATCAGCGAGGCTTTTTTTAAAGCCCTTTATGGTAACCATCCCTATAGCGCACCGTCCCTCGGCTTTGAAGAGAGCGTCAACGCACTGACCCGCGATGACATGGTTCAGTATTACCAGCAGTATTACGTCGCTAAAAATGCAGTGGTCGCCATCGTAGGAGATCTGGACCGTGCTGCCGTAGAGGCAATTGCCACTCAGCTCACCAAAGGGCTGGCTGCGGGCAAAGCCTCGCCACGCGTTGTACCACCCGCCGCAATCGAAAAAGGGGCTGTGATCACTATCGAGCACCCATCGACACAAACACACATATCGATCGGCCATCCCGCGATGACCCGCGATGATCCTGACCACTTTGCGCTTTATGTCGGCAATCACATCCTTGGCGGCAGCGGACTCACCTCACGCATCAGTGATGAGATTCGTAATAAGCGTGGTCTTGCCTACAGCGCCTATAGTTTTTTCTCGCCAATGCGCGCAGCGGGCCCATTCTTAATGGGACTACAAACACGTAATGATCAGGCAAGTGATGCGATCAATGTGATGTTTACCACACTGCAGGAGTTCATTGATAACGGCCCGACAACAGAAGAACTCGAAGCTGCTAAACGCAATATCACCGGCGGCTTCCCACTGCGCATTGCGAGCAACAGCAAAATCCTCGGTTATCTTGGCAACATCGGCTTCTATAGCCTGCCGCTTGATTACCTCGATACCTATAACGATCACATCAATGCGGTCACCATCGAACAGATCAAAGAAACCTTTAAACGTCGCGTGCATCCCGACAAGATGTTTACCATCACAGTGGGTGCCCCACCAACTGAAGTGAAGGCCGTAACTGGCTTTGAATAGAGAGCGTGGCGTATAACAGTAAAGCAGGGCAGCTACGCATCATTGGCGGTTCGTGGCGAGGTCATAAAATCGACTTCGTCACAGAACCCGGCGTACGCCCAACGCCGGATCGAATTCGTGAAACACTTTTCAACTGGTTGCAAGCATCGATTGCTGACGCGCGCTGCCTCGACCTTTTCAGTGGCAGCGGTGCACTCGGTTTTGAAGCACTCTCGCGCGGTGCAAGCGAAGTGGTAATGGTTGAACAGAGCAGCGCCGTCACGAAACAACTTCGCACCAATGCGGCGCTACTAAAAACAAGCGGCGCACAGATCGAACAGTGCAATGCGGACAACTATCTGCAACGCCCTGCACAACCATTCGACATCATTTTTCTCGACCCACCATTTGAGACCGACAGCCTTGAAAATTACTGCTCGCAACTGGCATCAAACGGCTGGCTTGCACCACATGCTCAGATCTATATGGAGCGTGCAAAAGGCTCACCAACACCTCAACTGCCTGCAGACTGGCAGATGCACCGTGAAAAACAGAGCGGCAAGGTCTGTTACGCGCTCGCTACTCGCAATAATTGAAGAAAACCACTGGGCTTGCTCCCCCCTAGGCGGTTAAAATACAGCCTTAAATTGAACCACTCCACCAACGCCACGGAAAATTAATCATGGGCAAAATAGCGATCTATCCCGGCACATTCGACCCGCTGACCAATGGCCATAGTGATCTGGTGCAACGTGCCGCACGACTATTTGACCACATCATTGTCGCGGTCGCGACCAACCCCGGCAAGACACCCCAATTCAGCGCGGATGAACGGATCAAACTGGCGCAGATAGCACTCGACGAGATCAATAATATCGAGGTGTGCGGTTTTGACCAGTTACTAGTCGATTTTGCACATGAAAAACAGGCTAGTGTAATTGTACGTGGGCTACGTGCCGTCTCCGATTTTGAATATGAATTCCAGCTCGCTGGAATGAACCGTAAACTGGCAGCCGATATCGAAACGCTCTTTTTAATGCCAGCTGAAAAATACAGCTATTTATCCTCAAGCCTCGTGCGTGAAATATCATCGCTCGGCGGTGATGTCTCTGAGTTTGTGCATGCTGAGATCGAAACTGCACTTTGCGACAAAATGCGCTAAAATTAGCGTCGTAAAACAGCACGTTTAACGCAGGAATACTTTTATGGCTTTAATGATTACAGACGAATGCATCAACTGTGATGTGTGTGAACCGGAATGTCCCAACGGCTCAATTACACAGGGCGATGAGATCTACGAGATCGACCCCAACCTGTGTACCGAATGCGTCGGCTATTTCGATACCCCACAGTGTATCGAGGTGTGCCCGATCGACTGTATTCCGATGGACCCTGATAACGTCGATACCAAAGAAGAATTACAGGCAAGATACGAGCGCATTCAGGCTGGCGAAACCGAATAGCATTAGCCTAGCAGCATACCCCCTCGCCTAGGCGAGCCCCACCAACCACGGTACTCACTCACCCTATGCGCTATCGAAGACTACTACTCACTGCAACACTGATCATCTTTTCACCGCTGACAGCGGCGGCTACTGAGATTTCTAAACCACCCGCTGCGGCGATTGCCTCTGCTCATCCACTTGCCACCCAAGCGGGCATCACCATCATCAATCAAGGCGGCAACGCCTTTGATGCCGCGATTGCGGTCACCGCCGCGCTAGCGGTGGTTGAGCCTGCCGGTTCAGGCTTGGGCGGTGGCGGTTTCTGGTTGCTGCATCGTGAATCCGACGGCTTTCAGACCATGCTCGATGGTCGCGAACGGGCACCACTAGCGGCCCATCGTGACATGTACCTGGACCGAAAAGGCAACATCGTCCCCAAGCTGTCGATCGACGGGCCACTGGCGGCGGGTATTCCCGGTGTACCAGCGGCGCTTGAACACCTCGCGAATAAATACGGTACGCTACCATTCAACCAAAGTCTGGCGCCCGCCATTGCGCTCGCACGCAACGGTTTTACTATCGATAAACGTTATCAACG
>QIHH01000231.1 GCA_003230195.1 Gammaproteobacteria bacterium | reverse complement strand
CCAGCACTCAATCGCTTTATGATTGAGTTTGAGGAGCAGTTAGCACCTCATATTTAGAAACGGCAGTTACACAGTTTGATTTACAGCCTCGAAAATGAAGGTGCAAAATTCTGGCTTTCTGTGCTGACCGACCTTCAAAACAGAAATATTTACAGTCTCTCTCAGTCTCCTCGAAACGGCAGCTACACAGTTTGATTACACCCTCTTTACAAGCCTCCACAATTGTTTTTACAGCCTCACTATTTTTGATAGATAGAACTTCTTGGTCCAACATCCAGTATCCATACCAATAATTTTTCGTCTTCAATTTCATATACTATTCTATAGCTACCAACTCTAGTGCGGTATGCATTTTCATGACCGGAAAGTTTTTTAGTGTCATGACCACGGGGCGCGTTTCTTAGATAGTCAATTTTCTGATCTATTCTGAGCCGAATATCTGCTGGTAATTTTCTGTAAGCCTTTGTAGCCTTTTTACTAAAGTTGACTTCATACGTCACGCTTCTTCACCTCTTTTTCTTTAACACCCTTTCCAAACTCCCAATCAGGCATTTGTTCATTGGAATCCTGCTGCTCCCTTTTCTGCTTCTTTATGTCTTGCAAGTCCTTGAAATCTTCTTCCATCTCATTTGTCATATTTTTCTCCTGATTTATGAAACGCTTCAATAGTTTCGTGATCAATTCGGTCTTCTTCTTCTTCTACTTTTTTTAGAAAAAAATTGTAAGCCTCTTTTGTAATGACAACTCCTAAGAGTTCGCCTTTTTCATTTAATATTCCGATATCTTCTTCGAGAGGATGCTTCTCCTCCAGAAGAATTTGTAACTTTTCACCAATATTTTTTTCACCAATTTCTCTCATTATTTACCCCTAATATTTACATTTTTCAGCAAGCTACCTTTAAACTTAGTAAGCATTTATTTGCCGTGCGAAGCAGGGTGCATAAATGTCTGTTAGAGTAAGGCGCTTATTGCACTCAATCGCAGTGCCTATATATGGGTACTGCTTTTACTTGCTTTGTCTAAGCCCGGCACATTGGAGTGGCTAGACTATCCCGTATTATCATATCACCTAGAAGAGGATAAAACATGGCCAACAGAAAATACGACCCACAATTAAAGAAAGACGTCATTGATGCGGTTTTAATTGGGAATAAATCAGCGGCACAAGTTGCCCGAGAACACGATATTCCTGATTCCGCAGTGTACAGCTGGATTCGTAGCTATAAAGAAGGAAGAGCATGATATAGCGAAAATTCAACTCAATAATGAGGCACCTGAACAGGAAATAACACGCTTGAAAGCAGCGCTTAAAAAAGCAACCCAAGAGCGTGATATCTTAAAAAAAGCCACAGCGTATTTTGCCAGCCTCGAGGAATAAAGGGCCATCTTTTACATAAAAATGACAAGCGAATCAGTCGTCGTAAAATAGGCAAGATACTGTCAATCCTTGGACTAGCAGTGAAAACACAGAAAAAGTTTAAAAAAACAAAGCACTGCAGCAGTTAATGATCCTCGGATTATGCCGAATATTTTAAATAGGCACTTCGAAGTGAGTTACCCCAATCAAGTTTGGGTAGGTGATATTACTGAAATTAAGATGCTGCAAGGAAAGCTTTACCTGGCAGCATATGTCGATCTTTATTCGCGACGGGTAGTTGGGTTCGCAACTGCCCCCCATATGCGCTCTGAATTGACCGAATTAGCTTTACAGCGCGCATTGTGGAGCCGTAAGCCATCTAAGGGACTAATGGTGCATACTGATCAAGCGTAGTCAGTTTATCAGTAATGATTATCGAAAATTACTGAAAGCATGGGGCTTAAAGCAAAGCATGAGTCGATGAGGGAACTGTTGGGATAATGCAGTCATTGAAAGTTTTTTTAAAACTTTCAAGGTCGAAACAATTTATCAGCATTCTCGATTGATTGAGATGCTTGAAATGAAATGGTTAGTTGATGGGTTTATTGGGTACTATAATCATGATCGGCCCCACAGCTTTAATAAGTATTTCTCACCCGTGAAATTTGAGCAAGTGAGGATTGATCAGGTGAAGGAAATTGAAAAGAATCTAGGTACGAAATAGTGTTGCCATTCCACATCTTATGACAGTTCGATCACTCTTTTTCTTTGCTAACTTTTACCTTGTCAGAAACTGCCCAAAGGATTTTTCGGGTACTTCTTTATAGTCATATTGGTAAATATAATGCCGATTGTTCACTTTTACATCATTAAATACCACACCTTTTATAACAATGCCAGCTTGCTGAAGCTGTCTTGTTGCCTGCTCTAATTCACGCATGGGATGAAAATTCGCCTTAACCACCAGCAACGTAGTTGCTGCATTTTTACCGATGATCGCCGCATCTGTTACCGCTAATATGGGCGGGACATCAATGATCACATAATCAAATGTGCCGGACAAGATCTCCAGCTTCTGTTTGAACGACTCATGCAACAACAACTCTGCTGGATTGGGGGGCAGGCTGCCTGAGGGTAATAGAGACAACCCCTCCACACCGGTAGACTGGATATATTCTGCAATACCCTCTTCCGTCGTCTCAGTAATCAGTTCAGTCAGCCCATGGTTGCGCGGCCTACCGATATAGCGATGCAAAGAACCCCTGCGTAGGTCGGCATCAATGACCAGTACTTTATTATCATCACTGGCCAGTACGGCGCCCAGATTGATGCTGGTAAATGTTTTACCCACCTTTGGGCTGGCACCCGCTACCATGACGATGTTATTGTCAGCCTGTTTTAGTGAAAAGTAGAGGGTTGTACGCAGGCTTCGCAGGCTCTCGATAGCAGAATCATCCGGCTGCCTCCGGGCAAGAATACCAATGGCCCTGCCATCTTTTTCGGCCCGTTTCATCATCCGTCGCTGGGCTTTACTGTGAATGACTGAGGCATATACCGGTAAACCAAGCCTCCGCTCGATTTCATCAGGATCATTCACGCCTCCCCGCAACGCTCGCAGCAGGAGCGCTAGAATGATGCCGAGAAACAGGGCAAAGAAAAAGGCAAATACAACAATTAACCTTTTTTGGGGCTTTACCGGCGTTTCAGGTATCAAGGCATAATCGATAATACGAATATTACCTACCGTGCCCGCCTTGACCATGTTAAGCTCTTGGGCGGTGTTCAGTAATTTTGTATAGAGTCCGGTATTTACTTCAACATCCCGGGCCAAGCGCAAAATATCACGTTGGGTTTCTGGTAGCTGATCCGCATCTTTCTCAAACTTTTCACCTTGGGCCTTAAGTATGCTTATTTTGCTATCCAACGCCTTGATGACTGGATGAATAACTTTAAACCGTTTACGCAGTTCACCCCGTTCCTGCCGTAAATTCAGCAATGCCACTTCTATTTGGGCAAGTCCTTCAAGCACCGCTTTGGTTTCCCCTGCAAGATTAACTGAACTGTTTTGTATGCGATATTCATTATAAGAATTTTCTGCAGCATTAACACGTTCTTTGAGCGGAGGTAATTGCTTCTCAAGGAAATTCAGCGACAACTCTGCCTCGGCTGAACTGCGAGCTATATTCTGTGCAACATAAACATCGGCAATTTTGTTCAATAATTGCGTGATAACCACCTTATCTGGACCTACCATGGTGAGATTTAATATGCCTGAGTTTGTACTCTTTTCTTGCACTGAAAAATCTCCTAATACCCTTTTAATAGATCTTATGGGAGAAAATCGTATCAATTGAAAATGAGTGCCAGAACGAGCTTTTAAGACGGATACAAAGAGCTTTATTTTGCCATCTTTGCCCTCAGAGACTTCGGCCAGCTTGCCAACCTTCCCTTCCAGCAATAGTTGTTGATGTTGATCCAGCAACCGGTATTTACCTGACGGCCCTGCAATCAGTTGCAACGATTTACCTAGCAGAGTGTCAGGCATTTCGAAAAAATCCACTACAATTTTTTCGCCGCCCCAGGCATATTGAGGTTGATCAAACCAAGGCTCGACAACGCCCGACTGTTGCGGGGTAAAATAACGGGCCATGGCACGGCCGACCAATGGAAAATATTCGGGTTCTACAAAAATATTCAGCGATAGCTGATCGACCGCTTCTTTTATCACCATGCGGGAACGCAATAATTCGATCTCTGCGCCCGTGGTGGCATCTCCCTCAAACATTCCTGCAACATTTTCAAGGGCAGCCAGGCTACTTGCTTGCTGATCTTCAATCTGAATCAGCACATTTGTCTGGTAAATTGGTGTTGTTATAGCGGCATAGCTGCCACCCAACAATATTCCGATAAACACCACCAAACCAATAAACCATTTATAGGCCAGCAGCACACCAAAATATTTGGCAAGGTCGATCTCTTCTTCATCGACAGGCCCGGAGTATGTATCCATGCTTTGTGGCTGAATGGTGTGGGTTGTATTCAAGTCGTTCATCCAATTTCTTGGCACATTCTAATTAGTAGTGCCACCATTAAACAGCGGAAAACTGGTTCGAAAGGCATTTTGCAATGTAGAGACCGTATTGGATACATTGTTGATTACCCGGTTCCAGCGTACGATATTAGCCGCATCGACATAGATAACATCCCTAGATTGCAGCGGAAAGCGATCCGCCAGTAACAATGCATCTGGAGTGCGGGCATCAAGGTGGAAAATTTCGGGCTGTTTTTCCGTGCCACGCACGACGAATATCTGGCCTGGGTTTGAGGTGTTTTCGTTGACGCCCCCCGCATCGCTCAAGGCTTCAGCCAAACTCTTGCGGTGTTTATGCATTATGTAGGAACCGGGCACATTAACTTCACCCAATACAAACACTTTGTTGAGTGCTCGATCCCAAACATTGATGACATCACCTGGTTCTAAAAGTACATTCTGACTGCTGTCACCATTTTCATACAAGGCAAGCAGATCTACACGGTAGGTTTTATCTGCACGAGTCAGGGTAATATTGCGACGATCTGCTTCCTCTGTAAAACCACCGGAGCGATTTATCATCTCAAGCATGGTAGGCGGTATATAGGTAATATTTCTTACACTGGGGTTTTTAACCTCTCCCACCACATAAACTCGTTTGTGATTAAATTCAGCGACACGCACATCCAGCTTAACATCTTCAATATATTTGCTGAGTTCATGGGTAAGCAGGTCACGGGTCTCAGTCAGGGTTTTACCTTCAACCCTGACGACGCCTACATAAGGAAAATAGATAGAACCATCATTGGCGACCATATTGCCAGCTTGCTCGGCACTCCGCTGTGAACCCGCAGGTATCGTGAGTTCGGGATGATCCCACACCGTGACAGAGATGATATCAGCCGGCCCCAATTTGTATTCGTAGTTATCAATCAACGTTTGATTATGTGTATCTGATTGGCGGTTTGCTACCGCCTGACGTTGTTGCCTAGCTAACACCAGAATCAGATCGGCGTTAATTGTTTTGACGGTGACATGCTCAGGTGGCTGTCCATTGCCCTCAGCCGAAGGGAGCAGAACCTTTGACCGCCCCCTCATATCGTAGGTTTGCATGCCAGGCGCTACAGCACAGCCGCTGATAATAATGGATAGAAGTATTGGTGCTATGGTAGCGATCCGTACAGAAAAACTATTCCAGCAGCAATTCAACTTAAGAAAATTATTGATTGTTGAATCCATCTCTAATTTTTACATTCTTCTTCAAGTATAATAAGTTTTCAGACAAATCTTCAAGCACTTTAGAATAAAATAAGTGCCAACCAGTGCTGGGTTCAGTCAGTATTTTAATTAAAGCTGTTTGCTTATACCCGCTAGTGTAAATAATCACTCATTACGTTGTTTATAGCGATTGCATTGTTTCGCCAATCGCAAATCAAGGCGCTTTCCGGCAAGCTATAGAGAACCTATGATAAAAAAAGCAACGCAGAATGGCGGATAAATGCCATTATAAGTGATGGCCTACACTAGTGTAGGCTCCTGAACATTACACTAACCGTACTCTATCAGTTTTATAAATCAGGATGTAAACTTTCTTCTCAGTAGTGTTAATCGAACTATTGATGAGCCAGAAAATAAAGAAGCGCTATGTCGCACGTTTAACGCAAGAAGAACGGTGAAACAGATACGAGCGCGCGATAACACAGCATGATTGGAGGCAACATTGAAGGGCAAGAAAGATAGTCGAAAATGCCAACGCATCACGTTTGTGATGAATAATCTCAACACTCACACAGGTGCATCCCTCTACAGGGCATTTTTACTCGAACAGATTAAGCTGAAACGACTAGATTGTATAAATTGCCGGGATGTCTAGACTTTGTTTTCTCATGTCCTCATTACCTGTATTGGCAATATATGTCGCAGCCCCATGGCTGAGGCATTATTCCATCAACACTGCGTCTCTCAATTAAGCTACCCAGTTGAGGTTCGTTCTGCCGGTATACATGCCTTAATCGGACATCCGGCCGATACTTCGGCTAGAAGTTTGATGGCTGAGTTAGACGTGGATATTTCCCGGCACCGGGGTGAGAAACTCAACTCCCAGCTTGTACAGTGGGCTGACATCATTTTAGTCATGACGTTAGAGCAAAAGCGATATATTGAGTCGCACCACCCCACTGTGCGGGGAAAGGTATTTAGATTGCTTGAGGATGAAGGCCGCGATATTCCAGACCCTTACCGACAGAATATGGAAGAATTCAGAACTGTGCTTGCTTTCATTCAACAAGGCATTAGTGAATGGATTGAAAAACTTTCGTAGCACTTTGTCCAAGGAGCGTTCCCAATGAATAAAGCCATACTGTTGCGCCTGAAAAATTAATGGTGTTAAGTTCTTTCTTTCAAGAGAATGTTATTACACGTATGTGTTGGTAATGATTTATGGTGAGTGTCTTGATTAGCTACTGTGAAAGAGGATGATGGGGTACGCGCTTGATTGCCGGGTTATTGTCCTAATTCATTTAATAGTTGCCGTGTCATCTGCTGTGCCTGCGATAGATAGCCATCGCCAAATAAATTGAGGTGATTGAGTACGTGGTAGAGATTGTAGAGCATCTTACGAGTTTGATAGCCGCTCTCTAATGGAAAGGCATTTTGATAGGCGCGATAGAATTCATTGTGAAAACCACCAAAGAGTTCTGTCATGGCGATGTCGGCTTCCCGGTCACCATAATAACAGGCGGGGTCAAAGATAGTGGGAGCGCCATTCTGGTCGAAGTAGTAGTTACCTGACCACAGGTCTCCATGTAGTAATGATGGTTGTGGAGTGTAGCGGTCAAACAGCCCGCCTAAGCAATCTATTAATTTTCGCCCTTCTGTTTGCAATGTACCACTAAAGCCATTTTGCTCAGCGAGTGCTAGCTGAAAGCCGAGACGCTGTTCACACCAAAAATTGACCCAGTTTGCGTTGTGCGGGTTGGCTTGTAGGGTTGAACCGATGGTGTTGTCCTGATGCCAGCCAAAATAGTCAAAATGCTTGCGATGCATTGCGGCTAACTGTTCACCCAACCGGGCGTGGTTATGAGGGCTATTGGTGGTGTCGATATAACGCATCACCAGAAAGGCGTGGTTGGCTGCGATGCCAGTGCAGAGAGGCTGTGGGGCAGATATTGTTTCTGTTGCGAGAATTGCCTGTAATCCCGCATATTCGGCATCAAACATTGCCAGACCGTTATCATCATTAAGCTTGATGAAGTAGCGCTGTTTGTCCCCTGTCAATAAAAAGGCCTGATTAATAGAGCCACCACTAACAGTTGTACGCCGCTGGATTTTGAAGGGCTGGTCGCTGCTTTTGCTGATCGCTTTTTCGATAATAGTCCACATTAGATCAATATACGCGCAGTGGTGGCTGAGTGGTATAGTGGCGCAACGGGATACCCTGTTTTCATTACATTTATAGTGGGATTGATGCGAGTTTTATTTCGCAGATGAGCGCGTTATGATGCAGTACAACGGTAAAATTCTTTCAGTTGAAATGAGACGTGGGGAGTAACGTGGACAAGATTCTTCTACGGTTTATTGATATCTGTCGTTTAAAGGCAGCCCCGCAGGATCTGCCCTCTTCCAAATTACTAATGGGGGTTACGCTGTTTGCATATGGCGCGATCGCGCTGTTTTTGACTGTAGGGGATATGGGGCTTGGTACCGCAATACAGATAGGTGTCGCCGATACACTGTTGCTTGCCGGCCTTGCCTATATCATGCTGTGGGTGCGAGATGTTACAGAACGTTATGTACAGATGGTGACCGCGATGGCCGGTAGCTGTGCACTGCTTGAGCTGTTGTTATGGCCGCTGTTGATGTTGCAGCAGTATGGTACCAATGACGGCGGAATGTTTTTTGTTGTGATCGCAATCTTTTTGTTATGGGCATGGCTCATCTGGGAAGTGGCAATTATTGCTAATATCATTAAACATGGCCTAGATGCTTCGATTTGGATGGCGTTGATCATCTCATTGTTCTATATTTTCATTTCATACGGTGCGATGCGCACGCTTTTTTTCGCTCCGGAAGTGGCGACAGCCGTGGTGTCGGTTACCTGATTTATTCGACGTTTATTGTGTAAGGCTTAATCAAAGATGCATATCCATATTTTAGGAATCTGCGGCACCTTTATGGGCGGCATCGCGCTATTGGCGCGTCAGCTGGGTTATGAGGTGAGTGGCTCGGATACCAATGTCTATCCGCCGATGAGCACGCAACTGGCGTCAGAAGGAATCTTGCTGTCTGATGGTTGTGACACTGCTGCGCTTGATCCTGCACCCGACCTGGTGGTGATTGGTAACGCAATGTCACGCGGCAACCCGATGGTCGAGTATGTGCTTGATCGTAATCTGACCTATATCTCTGGCCCGGCCTTTCTGGCGCAATATATTCTGCGTGACCGCTGGGTGCTGGGTGTTGCTGGCACTCACGGCAAGACCACCACCGCGAGCATGGTGGCGTGGATTCTGGAATATGCCAAATTAAAACCGGGCTTCTTGATTGGTGGTATCCCTAAAAACTTTGGCATCTCTGCGCGCCTCGGTGACGCTCCATTTTTTGTCGTTGAAGCGGATGAATATGATTCTGCCTTTTTCGATAAGCGCTCCAAGTTTATTCACTATCAGTCGCGCACGTTGATTTTGAACAATCTTGAATTTGATCATGCCGATATCTTTGATGACCTCGATGCGATTAAGCGCCAGTTTCACCACCTAGTGCGTACCGTGCCGCAGAATGGTTTAATTGTTGCCCCGCGAGATGATGACAATATCAAAGATGTGCTCGAACAGGGTTGTTGGACACCGATTGAGAAATGCTCTACATCAGCTGGCTGGGAGGCTTGCAACCTCTCTGAAGACGGGGCTAGTTTTGATGTCCATTTTAAGGGCGCAAAACAGGGGCGAGTCGAATGGGCGTTGATGGGGCAGCACAACATCAATAATGCTTTGGTGGCGATTGCGGCAAGCCGCCATGCAGGGGTGATGGTACATCATGCGATCGATGCACTGGGCGAATTTCAGAATGTAAAACGGCGGATGGAGAGACGTGGCGAGGTGAATGGTGTTCATATTTATGATGATTTTGCCCACCACCCCACCGCGATCACGATGACGCTTGAAGGGTTGCGCCGACAGGTTGGCAGTGAACGCATTATTGCGATTCTAGAGCCGCGCTCGAACACGATGCAAATGGGGGTGCACAAAGAGACCCTTGCGGCAGCATTTACGGCAGCCGATGAGGTGGTGCTGTTTCAGCCCGACAATAGTCAATGCTTCATGCAGACGATTGCTGCAGAGATTGGCAGCCATGCGGTGGTGTTTGCTGATGTTGATGCCATTGTTGCGCAGGTAGCGCAGGCGGCCACCGCAGGCACGCACCTGTTAGTGATGAGCAATGGTGCCTTTGGTGGTATTCATCAAAAATTGATTGATGCTCTGGAGGCAAAATGAGCCGCGATTCTATCACCTTGGCGATAACCGGTGCCTCAGGGGCACAGTATGGCCTACGCCTACTACAGTGCCTGCTGGAGGCGAGTGAGCAGGTCTATCTAATGGTTTCAGCGCCTGCGCAGGTGGTGTTGGCAATGGAGACGGAGCTAAAAGTGCCCGGTAGCCCGAAAGAGATGCAGTCTTTTTTTACCTCGCTTTATAACGCTAGACCAGATCAGCTGAAGGTTTATGGTAAAGAGCAGTGGTCTTCACCGGTGGCGAGTGGTTCTGGGGCCTCGCGTGCGATGGTGGTCTGCCCCTGTACCAGCGCAATGTTATCCTCCGTTGCGACAGGTGCGAGCAGTTCATTGATGGAGCGCGCTGCTGATGTGGCGATTAAAGAGCAGCGTAAACTCATTCTGGTTCATCGTGAGACACCAGTATCGGCGGTGCATCTTGAGAATATGTTAAAGCTAGCGCGACTGGGGGTAACGATACTGCCAGCGAATCCAGGGTTTTATCAGGTGCCTAAAACGATTGATGACCTAGTGGACTTTATTGTCGCCCGCATTCTTGATCATCTAGCGATTGAACACGCTCTGTTACCGCGTTGGGGTGACGATTAGGCTTTGATTTGATTTAACGCGCGAGCCCTGTTACAGGGCTCGCGTTAACGGTCGAATTATTTGATTTTCGAAAGATACTCATTCATACGATCAGCACCCATTGCCATGCCTGCGGTGAGTTTGTCTGCCGCTGCCTTGGCTTCAGCCAAGTTTTTGGCTTCGCCCACCTGAATCACACCGACCATACCAAGGAATTTGTGCAGGTCGCATTCGTAAAGATACACCCCTTCTTTATCAACCGTCACGGTGATGTCATGGCTGACTTCTCCTTTCCAGCTTTTTGCGCCTTCAGGGGTGTGACGTGAAATGTTGTTGTGGCCAATATCGGTTGAGACAAATTTGATGGTGTCACCTTTATTGACCTTAACAAAGGCTGGCTCAAAGACCATGATGTTGCCATCTTCACCGGTGTCGAGCATTTTAATAACATGCTCTGCTGCATTGGCAGAAACAGTGAGCATCATTGCACTGGAAAGTGCGAGGCCTGAAATGATTTTACGCATGAAATTTCTCCGGGGGAGGGAATGAAAGTATGGGGTAATTTTATCGTTTATTACCCTCTGATGGCAATGTAGTTGATGGTGAATATGGATTTAAATGGCAAATTAAAGCAGGTCGATCAGTTTTCCACTGGTCTGACGTAGTCGCAGGCTCAATAATTGGGAAAATTTCCACAGGATTTTGACTCCTAGGCGAGGGTGATCTTCGGTGATTTTGGCGAAATTTTCTTTGGTAATCAAAATTAGCTTGGAGTCGGCAGTTGCCTTGACGGTGGCTGAATAGGGCAAGCCATCAATTACCGACATTTCACCAATGGTTTTACCGGGTCGCACATCAACCAGTTTTTTGCTTTTTTCACCATCAGAATCCTTAAGAACACTGAGTTTTCCTTCAACCAGTAGGCAGAGGTAGCTCGATTGCTCACCTTCATTAAAAACAACGGTGCCTAGTGGAGCGAGATAGGCCTGACAATAGTCGGCAAGGGTACGTAGCTCCTGGCGCTCAAAATCGGTGAACATATTATTATTCTCAAGCATTGAGACCACTTTACCTTTGAAATTTTCGCCATATCCGATTTGTTCGAGTGTTGGTGCTGAGCCTGAGCCTGTTGCCATTGTGACCACCTTGTTATCGACGTTATTAAATTTTTAGCTGTTGTACCTGCTGCTGAAGACGTTTGATCTGCTGCTGAGTATGACGTGGACGATATTTAAGTGCAATATAGAGATCGTTGATCTGCAGTATCTGGGATGCAAGGTCTGGCCGCAGTGTAATGATGTGCTGCGCAAAATCGAGTGGCCCCTCATGTGGCTGGCGCTGGATGCCAATGGTTGAGAGTTTTTGACAAAAGCGTTGATAGATCAACGAGACGGCATCCTGCTTTTGCTTGTTGCGACGCATTGAGAGTAGCAGCAAGGCGCTTAGCACGGTGATCACCGCAATCCCCATTGTGATGGCCATCTGTTTAATCGATTCAATGCCGACAAGTGAGAGTAATTCAGATTGCTTGAGTGAGTCATAGCCGATGACCCACTGGTTCCAGCTATTATTCAGGTTGTCCCAGCCATAACGTAATTTTAGCCAGTTTGAGGTTAAGAATCGGTTATTAAATTGTAATGTTGACTGGCGATCAAACAGTTCAGAGAAGGCGCTTTCGGCTCCATCCTCGATACGCTCAGGTGCGACAGATGCGGTGGGATCGACTCGCACCCATCCCCTGTTTTCAAACCAGACCTCGGCCCATGCATGGGCGTCACGTTGGCGCACAATTAGGTAGTTGCCAATGGGGTTGAAGTCGCCGCCCTGATAGCCAGTGATGATGCGAGTTGGAATGCCTGCTGCACGCATTAAGATGGTGAAGCTGGCTGCGTAATGTTCACAGAAGCCTCGCTGTGTCTCAAACAAAAATTCGTCGACAGGATTGTTACCTAATAATGGCGGCTTTAACGTGTAGCTGAATGGTTGTTGATTAAAGTATTGTAACGCGTGGTTAACGATTGCCTGTGGTGATTGAATTTTCTGTTGCCACTGTTGGCCGAGCGCGACGGTACGATTGTTACGGTTGGCGGGTAGTTGCAGTGCTCGCTGCATTTCGTTGTGGGTTAATGGCCCTGTTTGATACTGGCTAAAAGAGGTCGTCTCATAACGCATGAGTTCTGTTACGGCTTCTTTTGTTACCAACTGAAAATTACGATTGATGGTTGCTTGTGATGGTGCAGTTGCAGGCAGGTCCAATCCATATAGCCATTTTTGATTGTGTGGTTCAAGCGTAACGGTGTAGTGGATGGGTTTCCCCATCGGACGATAGCTGATTTCACGATTGATTTGAGTGTTATCGCCAGTGTGCCAGTTTTTTCCATCGGTTTGCCATAACACTGGGCCGCGCCAATAGCTCAGATTGTTATCGATCACGTCTTCCTCAAAGGCGACACGGAAGGCGATCTTATTTGACAGGCTGAGATGACTAATGCTGCCCATCGACATCTCATCGCTGATGCCGGTGGTGCCGCTATGTGCATCATCGGGCAGTGACCAGAGTGGGCCGGGGATGCGTGGAAAAAGAAAAAATAGAATCAACATGACAGGCAGTGCCTGGGTGAATAACTTGGCAGTTAGCTTTAAATTGATGCTGATGGATCTATTTTTTTGAGACAGATTGAGGTCTACCAAGGTCGCGGTGAGCATGAAGGCGACCACGAACATGTAAGCTGCCATTGGTAGTGACTGGTTATCGAGAACAAGCGTGATCGCAAGGAAATAACCAAGCAGTATCGCAATAATATAATCACGAACTGAACGCATTTCCAATAATTTCAAGGCCAGCATACAAGCGAGTAACGCGATGCCTGCTTCACGTCCAAATAATGTACCGTAATGCAGGTAGATGATCACAAGTGTCGTACAGAGTAGCAGAGTGCGAAAAATACGATGAGGCAGTATTGTGGTTGAGCGTCGTTCAAGCGCAAATCGCCAGATGCCAAACATCAGGCAGAGTGCTGTGAGCGTGACTGGCAGGTGTAATATATGTGGCGCAAAGGCAAGCAGTAATGATGCGAGTAACCACAATGTGGTATTGCGTGAAATAACAATATGGGCGAGGTGTTTTTTCATTCAGACAACGCTATTCTGACGGGTACAGTGCTAGTTGTTCAAGACAGCGGTGTCGGTGGTCATCACCCTGGCCCGGACGGATGGTGGTATCAGGCATGCGCAGACCATAGTCGACACCATTTTGTTCAGCATCAATAATCCAGCGGCATAACTGACGGAGGCGTGATTCGGTGTCGAGCGTGTGTAGTGAATCCCAGTCAAACCACTGTTCACTTGATTCATTGTCGCCAAAACGTTTGGTGTGCAACTTGTCACTATGGGCCGCGGCCTTCCAGTTAACATGCCGAGGGGAATCGCTAGGTTGATAGTCGCGGTAGCCGATGAAATCATCACCGCCATTTTGCGAGTTCTCTTTTCCACTGCCATCACCTTTACTAATAGATGGTAGTGGCTCTGTTGCTGGCAGTGGATAGATTAAACATGATTTAGGCAGCGAAATATCACTCCAGGCGCGAAAGAGTCCGAGTGGGAAGACACTGTCGATGGTGACTTTACCCATCGTTTGCCAACCGCGCTGAGTGGTGTCACATGTTAGTTTTATTACTACCTTCTCATTATTAATATTGATGATGGCAGGTTGAGCTCCTTTGAAACGAGCGCAGATGTTGTAGCGCGGACGTTTGTCTGGTTTTTCAATCTGTAGATGGAATGTCGCTATTGAACCGCAAAAGACGGCACTTGCTTTACCGGCCGATATTTTAAGCTGTAATAGATTGCGATAGGTATGAATGATTGATACTAGGCCGATGCTGGCCAGTAGAAAGGTTAAAACAAAGCCAAGGCTGTTGCTGTAATTGGTTGCGCCGACCAGTAGTAGCATCAATAGCATTGCAAAGAGAATGCCGTAGTAAGTTGGTAAAATGTAGATGCGCCGCCGAGTTAAAACGAGGGTGTCAGTGCGTGCATTGTCGCTGCGGCGTTCTACGTTGAAAAAACGTGCCGCAATGTTTTCAATCAGGGGTGGCAGATGTTTCATCAGGCGCTGCTTTAATCAGATGGGTTAATCGAGTGGTACTGTTAGCAGGTGTGATACGACCTCATCAGGCGCTAACGCTGAAAATTCAGTAGAAGGTTGCAGGCGATGATTGGTCGTGGCGGGCAAGATCGCTTGAATGTCTTCCGGTAGTAGATGATCTCGCTGATCGAGCAGTGCCCATGCCTGCGCGCAGCGTAATATTGCAATGCCTGCTCGCGGTGAGAGACCTTTGCGATAAAAAGGGCTATGACGAGTGAAGTGGAGAATTTTTTGCAGATAGTCGATCAACGAATCTGAGACATGCACCTGCTGAACCGCTTGTTGAAGGGTAAGCAGCTGTGTTGGCGCTAGCGTGGCATTGAGTTCTTTCAATATTTCGCGGCGATCTTTTCCTCTTAGCAGTTCTTTTTCATGGGCTTCATCGGGATACCCCATCTCGAGGCGCATTAAGAAACGATCAAGTTGCGATTCTGGTAATTGAAAGGTACCAATTTGATTGCTGGGATTCTGCGTTGCGATGACAAAAAATGGCGACGGCAATGGGTGGGTTTCGCCTTCGGTGGTGACCTGATACTCTTCCATTGCCTCTAGCAGTGCACTTTGTGCCTTGGGAGTGGCACGGTTAACCTCATCAGCAAGTACCAGTTGAGAAAACACAGGGCCGGGATGAAATTTAAAGCTGGCACTATTTTGGTCGTAGACGGATACGCCGAGAATATCAGCGGGTAACATGTCACTAGTGAACTGGATGCGTTGAAAATCGAGGCCGAGAACGCGTGCCAATAGGTGAGCAAGGGTCGTTTTTCCGACGCCGGGTTGATCTTCGATTAATAAATGACCGCGTGCGATTAAGCAGGTGAGTGCCAGTCGCAGCGTCTGCTCTTTGCCCAGAATGACCTTGTTCATCACCGCTAGGGTGTGTTTTAACCTGATGATATTTTTGTCTCTGTTTTCAGGTGTGGTCAAAATGCTGGAAGCGATTTGGCTCATCTTTTTCTCGTTGAAATCGTTGGCTTAATTAGCTATTCAGGCTGATGTTTTTCAGCTGCCTGTATAAAAGATTAGCGGCAGAGAAATGGGATGATTTAACCTGTTATCTCAGTAAAGGGCACTTCTATTAATTCATGAACGCGCAGCTTAAATTCTAAATCCGCACCATCAGCGTTGTAGGCAATAGTCCCGCTATTACCTGCTATTTATGCCTTGATGTAACGAATTTTGAATTCAATCTGCCACGCCCAGAATTAATAGAGGTGCCCTAAAGCCAGTTGGGATAATTGTTCAAGGTGTTGCTAATATTAGTTTCGTTGTAGTGTGATTGCTGCTGGAATCTGGATTTCGACTGCCAGTGGGAGGTGATCGGAGAGGGTTTCATTGATGACTTCAATGCTGCGAATCCTGACTGATTGAGTCGTCAGAATATGGTCAATGTTGCGCACTGGTTTCCAGCTGGGGTAGGTGTTGTTGATGGGGTCTGGACGAGAGAGGTGGGTATCACTCAGCAGCATTACCATCTCATCGCTGTTGGGCTGGCAATTCAAATCACCCATGACGACAACATGCTCAAATCGATTGACGAGGCCACTGATAAAGTTGAACTGATAGGTGCGGGCGCTTTTACTGAGTGCAAGGTGAGCCATCAAGATGATTAATGGATTTTCAGGTGTACCGTAACGGGCTTCCATCACGCCGCGGCCGGGTAGCAGTCCTGGCAGCTTATGAGTGATGACTTGGTAGGGTTTGTATTTACTCAGTAGGCCGTTGCTGTGCTGAGCAAACTTGCCTAGATTACGGTTAGTCTGTTTATGCCAATATGGAAAATTCGCTTTTTTAGCCAGATACTCTACCTGATTGATGAAAAAGCTGCGCATGCTACCGCCATCGGCCTCCTGCAGGGCGACGAGGTCAAACTGGCTGATGACATTGGCGATGCGGTCGAGGTTATCGAATGAGCGTGAGTGAGGCAGCAGGTGTTTCCAACATTGCGTCACGTAATGACGCATGTGGGTGGATGCCATGCCGACCTGAATGTTGAAACTGAGTAGTTTAATATAGTGGACATCCGTGTTTGTTATGGATGCCATTTGAGGGTTTTCAAGCGTGGATATTGGCTTCATTTTTTTAATATTAAGATGGCTATTAAATTCATTTTATCTCCAAATGATGGCACGCAACGTGCTGCGCCATTAACTATTTATAGTAGCGGCACGTTGTCTATTCAATAGAGCACAAAATTAATAAAAGGCACTGGCACGATTGTTCTTATGTGCCTTCGAGGTGTTACAAGCGTGCTCAATGCTCAATCCGTTATTTTATAGCGATAACCTCCCCCTCATTTTGTGCATTTTTTCCTTGCCAGCGAACAAACCCCCTGCTTGTACAAAGGTCTCAATGAATAATTAAGAGCTGCCTTCGAGTTTGATCAAATGATTGATCGCTTTGATCACACCAGGAAAACCTTGCTTACCCATGCCGGTGTCGATGCGGTATTTACCGTTGACAATCACGGTTGGAGTGCCTTGAACGCCATATTTTCGGGCGAACAGTTGGGCACGGCGGACCTTGCTGTTAACACTGAAAGAGTTAAAGGTTTTGCGAAAGTTATCGTTGCTGACGCCGTGTTCAGCAAAGAAGTCCATCAGGCTTTTTTCGCTATTCAGGCGGCGTTTTTCATTGTGAATGGCTTCAAAAAAAGGCATGTGAATCTCTTCCAGCTTGCCAAGGGCCTGTGCGGTAAAGAAGGCGCGCGCATGAGTTGCCCAATCTGCACGGAGGATAATTGGGATGCGAATGAACTCAACATTGTCTGGTTGGGTTTTTAACCAGCGGTCAAGGTGCGTCTGGAAGCGATGGCAATGTGGGCAGCCGTACCAGAACATCTCAATGACTTCGATCTTGCCGCTGCTTTTCATCGGCGGTTGTATCGGTTGTACCCGTTGGTAGTTGACCCCTTCTGTCACTGGGCCTGCAGCATGTGTCGCAGGGA
The DNA here is from genome assembly GCA_003230195.1 of Gammaproteobacteria bacterium. Lineage (GTDB taxonomy): Bacteria > Pseudomonadota > Gammaproteobacteria > SZUA-140 > SZUA-140 > SZUA-76. The sequence continues at coordinate 325 of QIHH01000231.1, read as the reverse complement.
TAAAGGCAATAAACAGGAGTGGAATCAGGCTTGCTAGCACGCTTTTCATCGGTGGCACCTCAGTCAATATTGGGAGTTTGTATTTGAAATTGTATGGTTATTATTCAGAGAGATCAGTTCTCAGTAACCCCAAGACTATTCAAGTTTCGATTTATACGCAATAACCAGAGTGAATTTATCGGTGTTTAATGATGAATGCGGTATCATACGTCACACTTTTAATAGAATTAAGATTTTTGCAGGAGATAGTTGATGACAACAAAACCTTTTGATTTGGCTCAGTTCCTCAATCAGCAGCATCTGTGTGAGTCGTTAACGATTAAGG